>JADFJI010000004.1 GCA_022566235.1 Chloroflexota bacterium | reverse complement strand
TCTCGAATCCGTTCGAGGTGGACGTGCTCTGGAAGGACGTGCTGGCTTTCAACGGCATCCCTGAGACGACGTCTCTGCACCGCTGGAACGGCAGCTTCAGCATGACGGACGCCTTCACCTCGGCGGCAACCAACGGGGAGGCGTTCTACTATTTCAACGATCAGGGTCTGAGTCAACTCAAGATCCCCTACCCCGGCATCGCGACGGTTCCTCAACCCACCGTCTTACCCAGGCCGAGCCAGGTCCTCACGCTCTCGGTCTACCGCGAGGGCATCCTCGCTTCTTCGGTTCGGGTCGGCAAGGCGTCGGCGGCGGAGGCGGGGCGGGACGCCTACGACCAGTTTGCTCCGCCGGGGCACTTCGAAGCGGCGAGCCTGCGCCTGGTCAACGAACGATTCACGACGCCCAAGAACGCGTTGGCCTCAGAGTTCAGGCCGGAAGGCGAAGAATTAGTGCGTAGCATGTCCAGCCAAGAGTCTGATGGATGGCTTTCTAAAATAAAGCAAGAAGTCTATGTTGATCCAAGCGTCGAAGATGTGTTCGTATCTATTGGGGACGATTTCCTCGTAGACTATTGGATCGTTATCCCTAGGCGAGACCCGGCGTCAATTCGTAGCATTATCGCTCGTCAGCATGAACACATTATTAATCTCTTTAGCACTGAACACCCACCGTTCAAGGTAGATTTTCATATTTGCTATAGAGAAGGCCGTGAAGTTAGAGACCTTGTGCCAGACGCGGCTATCCATCTCCCTAAATAGCCGGTGATCATGCCTAAAAAAGAGACACATGTTGACCAAGCCAACCATAACAAAGATTTCTGGATCAGTGTAGTTGGCAGTTCCAATTTGTATTTTGACTGGGTAGTCAATGGTATGTTTTATGAGGCTGTACACTGGATCGAAGCATTTCTAGCGACTAAGAATATGCATTCCAGTAGTCATCGTCAGCGATCCCAAACTATGGCTAGACTGCCGGAAACGCGGGGAGACCTAGCCTTAATAGCTGACTATACGTTCCTCAGAATAGATAGCGAGAATGCCAGATATTGGGGTTATAAACACACAGCAAGCGAAATTGAAAATCTCAAACCAGTAATCAAGAGAATCCGCACCACTCTTACGGCGTTGCTGTAAGACTGCCCTTACTCATCATCTTTTCCTTCTCCACCCACTCCCACCTCACCGTCACCCACTCCTCCTCTGCTAGCACCAGGTGATAGCCAGGAACGTCCTCCGTCCCTTGGAGGAACACACAACTGTCCACAGTTACCAGGCGCCCTCGATCGGGGCCGTCAACGAGCCTGACCGGGTCCCCCGGCCGTACTTGTACCGGGTATCCATCCAACGGCCGTCGGGGAACTGCTGGAGGTATTCTTCTTCAGGCATAGCAGAGTCTCTTTGAATCGGACTGTTTTTGCTAACCGTTTTGCTAACGCACTAGGTGCGACTAGATGGTATCAGATGGTTTAGCAGGCAGGGAAGGGGTTATACGAGAGGTCGAACAGCGGTACTAAAACGTAGCTAATGGTACCAGATAGGAGCCTGGGTCTCAAATCCCGTATGCGCTACCACCAGGGCACGCCTTGGACCCATATACAGTGTGCCCATCGCGGTTCCAGGTGTGAGGTGTTTCGATTCCTCGCCACATCTCGGTTCACATCCTCCGAACAAGGACACGCCCTGGACTGGGGCCATATCCCGCGTCGCGGGGTACGTAGCCGCCTTGAGCCCTCGACGAGGGTTGTCGAGAATGCCGCCAGGTCCAGCCGGAGGGTTTCCCCTGGACTCAAGGGCTGAAGGCACTGGTCATCTCCAGAAGTTCGTCAGCATCTTCGGGGGCGTCCGTCGTGTACTCGGCATCCATGAGTTCGGGGCTGAGCAGTTGCAAGAAGGTCGATCAGGTCCTTAATGGCTTACGTACTCGGTCCTAAATCAGGCTGAAGTAGAGAGGGCGTCCCTGTGGTACATGACAATCTTAAGGTGTTTACGATATGAGGGTGGAAAACTTCATTTGGCTCATCTTTTAACGAAGGCTGGCTTCCGGCGCGTGTTAGGTAGTTCCGATGAATACTTCCCTACGCACTACGTCATCTACGCTCAGCCTTCATTCTAGTTGGCTTAAGAGAGCTGTTTTATGTATGATAAGGGAGAAGCGGCTCGTAGGGCGCTCGATAAGAATCAGGACAACCCGGGGGCTGTTCTCTAGCAGTAAGCGCACTCATTTCTAGCCATCAAACGGAGGGAGCAAGCGATTATGGCCCGATCCAAGCCCAAGAGAGAAAGGCGAGAAGAAACGATTGAGGAATTCGTGAAGCGCATTAACCAGCAAGCGGTTACGCGTAACGGGTTAAAGCACCGCTTTGCGTGGAAGAAAGGACGCTGACCCCTTTTTCTTCACTGACGATATTCCCTATCGCAACGAAAATCTAAGACATTATCAAAACTATCTAATTCTATCCCCGGCCCCCTAGGCTTCATCCTCCTCAGTATCCGCCCCTACTCGTCGTAGATCGTGACCCGGGCCTTAGGTCGGCGGGCAACAGAAGCAACTCCAGGAGTTCGTCGGCCTTCTCGGAGAAGTCTGTCGTGCACTCAGCATCCTGAGGACCCAGGTTCTATCAACGGGCGATGCCATTTATCGATGTTCATCAACGGGGTTCCATCTGGGTCTCAGCCCTCGATTCAACCCTTCTTCCGAAACCCTGGAGAATCAGGCCCACAACCACCAGGGAAAGAGGCCCCAGGGCCATGATCAGAAGAGCAAAGCCGAGGTCGCCCGTGGCTTCGCTCAGCAACCCGGTCACCACGGGGCCCAGGGCTGCTCCCATCCAGAGCCAGCTAAAGTAGACTGCCACCGCCACAGCGGCCTCCCGCTCCTGTATGCCGGGAAGTCGGTAAAGCATAGTCATCATCGCTGGAATAAAAACCATGACCATTCCATTGATGATGCCGGACAAAAACAAGATAGGCAGCGTTTCACCGAAGATCATGCCCATAAAAGTCACACACTCCAGGATCCCGCAGATCACCAGTAAGAGGGGTGTTCGCGCAGATATGAACGATGATAGCGTTACACCCAGGATCACCGGGGCCCTGGCTATGCCGGCGAGGCCTAAGATCAGGCCAGCGATTGTAATCGAAATCCCGTATTCATTGCCTACATACGTTGGCCAAAATGTTGCGAAGGCCATCCGTCCGGCGGAAGCACCGGATACCCCCAGGCCCAATATCCAGGTTTCCTTGTACCGGAACAGGGAGCCCAGAGGCGACCGTACACCGGGTCGGGCCAACTCCTCTCGTTCATTAGCAGGCTTATCGCGGCCCAGCACCAGCCACAGTGCCGCACCCACCCCGCATGCCCCGGCCCAGATATAGAGGGCACTCCTCCAATCGTCTACGGCCGCCAGGATCAGGGGCATCACTATGAATCCCACTCCGACGACCGCTTCTATAACACTGAAGATGACTCCGTTAGCGATGCCGATCTGACGCCCGGGTATCCAATGTAGAAGCAGCAGGGTCCTGGACGCCTGAGTGGAAAGATAGATCATTCCCAGGCCAATGCGGGCTATGAACAGGATGGCAAGGGTAGGGGCCCATCCATTGAATGCCACAAACAGGGCAGCGGCAAAGAACGACATCGCTGAGGCCCGCCAAGGACGATACTTTGAAAAGAGCCAGGTGGCTGGTATTTCGAGTATCAGATTGCTGAACAGCACGGACGAGGCCAACCACCCCTGCTGACTGAGGGAGAGGGATAGCTCTTCGGATATCTGGGGAAGGAGCAGCCCGATAGTCTCGATGGCGATCACCACCATCGAATAATTGACAGCGAACATGCCTATCAGAATCCATCCGTAGCGAGGGTCTTTAGCCGAAATCATTGCCCAAGCTTAACATGGAACCACCCTCCCCGATGGGCACATTTCACCGGCCCCGGGTATTGGCCGAATGTCGGCACCGACCCAGCGAGTTCAAGGAAGAGAGGCCTGTCATGGAGCCTCTGGATTTATGGCGCTGCTGCATCTACCCCGGGTACGCAGATCCGGCGCACAGGGGCTTCACCCTCCGCAGAATCCGCCCATTGCCGTCGCATATCGTCACCCGAGCCCAGGGCCTGCGGGTCTGGGCCATCTCCAGGAGTTCGTCGGCCTTCTCGGGGAAGTCAAACTGATTATTTTTAAGAGCAAAAATGATCAGTTAATGCTATGTGAGGAAACACGGGGGATGCTAATATCAAAGCCAACCCATATTACTAGCCAAAAGGAGGAGTCATGCTTTACATGGTTATTAGCACCCACGGCCCCGAAACCTGCGCCGCCGCCAACGAGTCGGCTAAACAGATGGCCTTGGCCATGGCGCCCAAAATGGATAAGGTCGCCAAGTCTCACGGATGCGCAATACAGGGGTCATGGATTCACCCATCGAATCACACTTCCTGGGTCATAATGGACGCTCCCCACGCCCATGCGGTGGAGCAGACTGTGTGGGAGTTGGATCTCGCCAAGTGGAACACCATCGACATCCACCCCATCGTGACTATGGAAGAGGCGATGACGAAACTCCTCGGGGCTTAACCCGCTCAACCAGAGTAACTCAGGGCCTGCGGGCATGGGCCATCTCAAGGAGCTCGTCGGCCTCCATGGGGTCGTCTGTCGTGAACTGGGCATCAACCAGTTCGGGACCCATGTCTCGGACGTTGATGTATTGGGGATTGGGCATGGGGCCAGGGCCTGTCAAAGGAAGTAGTAAAACGTGCCGGCCTACTGCCGGACCTCTCCCGTTTGTGCGACAATGCTGCCGACATCTTCAACCATCGAGGAGACGCCAACCATGCCAGAAACCATAGCGCCGGCCGACCAATACCTCGAGGTCAACGGCCTCAACATTCACTACGTTGACTGGGGAGGAAACTCCAACCGTAACCTGCTGCTGGTCCACGGACAGGGCGGCAACGCCCGCAACTGGGACCACATCGCCCTGGCCCTACGAGACGAGTTTCGAGTTCTGGCCATCGACCAGCGCGGCCACGGAGAGTCGGACCACACCCGTGAGGGCTACGCGGTCACGGCGTTCGGGTCCGACCTGGCCTCATTCGCCGAAAAGGTTGGCATCGTCCCCTACGACTACTGTGGCGCGTCGCTGGGAGCGCGCAATGGCATCGGTTACGCCGGTGACCACTCCGATCACCTCAAGCATTTCATCTGCCTCGACTACGGCCCTGAGATGAGCGTATCGTCGGCCCGCAACCAGATCAATGGCATGAATAGGCAGATCCTAGGCTGGCGAAGCATCGAGGAGTACGTCGAGCTCCAACGCCAGGACAACCCCCGGCCTTCGGAGGACTACTATCGTAACCAGGCTCGTCACGGCTTGCGGCTCAACTACGCCGGGAAGTACGTCTCCAAACACGACCCAGAGATGTTCTGGATAAATGGGGGCTTCGGTGTCAGAGAGATTCCCTATCTCTGGGAGCAGTGGGCCAAAATCCGCTGCCCGATACTGGAATTGAAGGGTGCCGAGAGCGACTTCCTATCGCCTGAAATCCAGGCCCGGATGAAGGAGACACAGCCCAGACTTCAGTTTATCGAGGTCCCTGACTCCGGCCATGGCATCAGTGCCGACAACCCCGATTTTCTGCTCCGGGAAATGCGTCGGTTCCTCGTAGATTAACCCCCAACCCTAACGCTTGAGCGTCGCGCTGGCACCGGAGAGCTTGCTATCTCTCGCACCCAATCCACCCAGTTTTTCGGCTTCACCCTCCTGAGTCTCCGCCCCTCATCACCGAAGATCGTGACCAGGGGCGGCGGGGGGCTGGGGTGTCTTAAAGTAGTTAACCCCCTCGGGAAAATGAAAGGCATTTCGAGGATTGGGGCCTGAGCAGATACAGCTATGATAAACCAGCAGACAGGGGTGATTGAAGGCCAGGCCCGACGCCATTAAAGAGATTGTGGGTAGATTCCACAGATGAGCGTCTGTAACTGCGAATCAACCCTTCCTTGTCGCAGACCAGTTAGTACCAAGCAGTATCTGGACCAATTCACCGACGCCTCGCCATGCAAGTAATTTCGACTCGGCTACCGCCAACAAGCCGACTTGATTCTGTTGTGGTTCTCGCTGGGCATTTGTCTTTTTGGAAAAATTCCCGATATACAGCATCCATTGCATCAAAGTCATCGAGGTTTGATAGATGAACATCGACTCTAACAATCCGCCCCACATCGAGACCGATTTCCTCTAGAATCCTATCGATGGCACTCAAGACTGTGCGGGTTTCTTTCCCTACGTCTCCGAGTTCTGCTTGGCCCTCGGGAAAGTCGGCAGCTACTAAGCCAGAAAGATAAGCATAGTTGTCGTCAAGGACGACCTGACTGAAAGGTGCCTCTGACTTAGGAATTGCATGCGGCTGGATATGGTGAATCATTGATGTTTCCTATTGGGCTATTAGTATTTTAGCAACGTATATCTAAGGCCTTGTCAGGCACTAATCCGCTCCACCCAATCCCACCTCACGGTCACCCACTCCTCCCCTGCTAGCTCCAGGTGGTAGCCAGGCACATCCTCCTCCCCCTGGAGAAACACACAGTTATCCACAGTTGCCAGGCGCCCTCGATGGGGGCCGTCAACCAGCCTGACACGGGTCCCCCGGCTGTACTTGTATCGGGTATCCATCCATAGGCCGTCGGGGAGCTGCTGCCTGAATTAATCTTCCCATATGCTCCTGCCAATGAGAATGTTGTCGGCGTTGGGCAATCCAGCATCGACGAGCTCTCGGTGGACCATCTCCACGTTGTAACTTACCCTCCGCATATCGACTTCGAAGCTGCCGCTTTCGGAATCAACGATGCAGTAGGCGGCCCGAGGATCGCCGTCGCTGGGCCAGCCCGTCGACCCGGGGTTCACGAAGGTCACCCCGTCCACGTCGAAAGATCCTTGGAGATGGGTATCGCCGTGCAATACCATCCGGGCGTAGCTGGCCCGAGCATTACTTTCCAGGAGCTCTGGGTCCAGTTCCTGGGTGAGGTACCCCCACATGGGGTCCAGCACAGAGCCGTGGACCATTAGTACAGGCACCTCTTCTAAGTTCAAGCGTGTTCTCTCGGGGAGAGACTTTAAATAGGCCTCAGTCTCCGGGGACACTATACTCAGACCCATGGATACGATCCTCTTGGATATGGGGTTGTAGGGCCGGGGCGGGTTGCCTGCCCCTGCATAGTCCTCTTGAAAACCGGGATACCAGTTTCCCTTTATTATCGCCATATTTGGTAACCCTCGGAGCCTGTTCACTACCTCGTTCGGGTGGAGGCCGAAGCCGACGTAGTCTCCCAGGGCCAAAACCAGGTCCACGGGCCCCGAGTCTTCCAGCACAGCGTCTAACGCCACGATGCTGGCGTGCAGGTCCGAAATTACCAGATATCTCATATTAGCTAGAATTCACCATAACATGTTGCCTGGCTTGTACACACGACGTTATCCTCGACCAGGGCAATGGTAGGCGCATCCAAGAACACTGTGGCTTTCTAAGGTAGCCGGGAAAAAGGATGGGCTGCAAGGATAGCTTCGCGACCGTCACATTGGTCTTCAATCACTGTAAGTGACAGAGCATCGCCATCCAAGGCCCATTTGTAGAGGCCTATCTCCTGTCCACCTCGACAAGCCAAAAGCCCCTCCTCGTCACTGAGCGTAAGCTGGTCCTCCACCACCCTGTAAGTTCCCTTGACTACGAGTTCACCGTCTCTGAAAACAGTGAAAAGGCTGTCGTCAGCGAAAGTTAAGTCCCAAAATCCCGATAGCACCGAGGAAGCACCGTTCGCTAGGTCAGCACTGGCAATCGTAGTAGTGTAGGTACCCTGTGGCAACTCTGGCAAGGGAGGCCCGCATCCTATCACCTGTGACAAGAGCACAACACACAATACCAACATGGATGAAGTTTTACCAACCACATGATGGATATACTTCAACCCCCTCACCTTTTCGCCCATTGGAGGTAGCTATGGATATCATCAGGATGTGCCCGTGCTGAATGGTCTGGGGGATTAACGTGAATTTGCTTGCTCGACTCTCAGACATACATGCCACATCCGGCGTTTATGACGATATCTTTAAGCGCTATTGCTCAAAGGTCCGGGACGAGAGTTGCCGGGAGAGCAAACAAATATTCCAGAAAGCCACCTAATCAAATTCCTCTTGATTCATAGCCCGTTCTACAAACCGGTCCGCGTCTTCTTGAATCAACAGGCGCTGTTCCACCAACCTCTGCACTGCCATGGCGATGGCTCGGACGTAGTGAGCCCTGGACCGGTAACGCTCTTCGATGGAGGGGCGGGAATCACCAGTAGCGACCCTCTTTGCCCGGTTCCTTGGGAAGGGTAGGTAGCTACCGGAGACCGATCCGATTATCTTGTCCGGCATGCCTTTGGGCCTGTAGTTCCAGCCGGTGTAGGTAGCAAGTGGAGCTTCCAGATCAGGGCCTCTGATACCGGCCTTCTCATTGCCGTCATCGTCAACCTGAGGCACTAATACCGGGTACTCTTTGCCTTGCCCCTCGACTGGCGGTTCTACGGACATTATGCCGGTTACAAACCCTGGCCCGTGATCCTGCACCCACACGCGGTTAGGAGCCGAAGGATGTTCTACCCCAGGAATCGAGGGGAATTGTTCGCGCACTGCCTTCGCGGACACTAGGGATTCATCGGCTATTCTAGGGACATGACTTTCGGGTGGCGAGATTCCATCGGTCGCCCACAGGTCCAGGGCATCTTGCAGCGCTCTCAGGAAAGCGGTAACGTTCAGCGGGTTAGTGGGGTGCCGCAACAGATCGTGCTCGGGGCCCAGGAGTGGGTCATGGGCGTGCTCGGCACTGGAGAACAGGTATACCCGAGACTTTTCGTGATCGGGAAGGTCGTTGCCGAAAATATCGGTATGGACCAGCGACCCACGGCGTTGCCAGTATTCCGAAGATGTCTGCGTGTGAATCACCAGGGGGTCTGTCTCGGGCCGCTTTAGGATGCCATCGGTATTGCAGGTAAGGGGATCGCTTATGACGGGATAGGCGAATGGGAACTGGTCTGATGGGTAAAGATGGTCGTACTGTTTTCTAGGATACCTTCCCGGCTGAGCGAATCGATAGTTTAAAGTTACCCGTCCTCCGCCGGACACGAAAGGCGACACCCCGCTAAAGACCAGTTTCCCTTCTTCATCTTCGTTGAATCCCCTGTAGACGAACTCCCGCAGGAAACGAGCGCTCTGCGAGCACCCCCAGCCGTAAGCTTTTTCAATATTGGCGTCTCGTTGAACCAGAGGATTGGGCCTTCCGGCCTGATCTTGTAGCTGGTGAAGCAAAAAGGAGATAAAGTCTCGGACGCAGGTGAACCCCAGTCCCAGCACGAGAGGGTCCTTGGCAGTATATATCAGCTCGTAAATCCATCCTGGTTTGAAGCCGACTGGCAGGTAACAGTGATTAGGGGAGGTGACAGGATCACCCTCGGCATCGAGCTTCGCGAATTGCCATTCGCCGGCGGGGATGGGGGTTCTAGCATCGGTCTCATACTCCCGGTAAGTAAGTGTGGCCGATGCCGTTTCCGGAGTGGCCGCGTCATAGGGAATCGTGTAATGATTTCCGCTTAAAGGAATGCAGACGAGGCCCGACTCCGGTACCCCGATACCCACCGTGAAATCATTTGGGGCAAACTCTGTCCTTACTACTCCCAATATAGGCTCTCCATCCACGGAGGCTCTGGGCACCTTCATGACCATGCGTCCGTTTACTGGCAGAATGTCGCCCTGCCACGCCGACCAGACGATGGAATATCCCCGCCGCATCAGGAACCCGTTACCGGCATGATCCGGGCCACAGGGATTTTCTTCTTGAACGGCATCGTTGAGGTACTGAAGCAACAGTTTTTGTCCTCTGTTGAGTACGTCATATATAAGACGACGGTTACCCCGGAGCAGGTCGACGGGCTTAAGCATGTAGAATTCCGATGAGTATTCCACCAGACCTTCCGTGTTGCGAGGCGCATACTCCAGATCTACTACACCCTGATAGGCCTGAGCCCCGGGATCGATGGCGAAGTGGACATGCCCGGACAGCCTTTCATAGGGGCCTGTATCGCCAAACTCCATACTTTCGGCGAAAGGTTCCCGGACGTCTATTTCTAGGCGGATCTGTGTCTTCATCTATTTTGGCCTCCCACTTAAGACGGGGATTGGTCTAAGTTGGTATTTATCTAAGGTCGTACCCATGCACCCCATTCTGTGCCACGATCCTTCTCCCAGCTTCTGCCGGCAACGATTTTAGTAGGTCCTTGATCCTTCCCACCACGCCCGGGAAACCATCGTGGTGGAGAAAAAATGTTGCCGAGGTGGTACATTCGCCTGTGTGGATGCGCTCACACGCATTAACTATGATTATGCCTTTTCTATCTCCTCCACCACCCGGTAGGCGGTGAGGACCGAGCCGTTCATGAACCCGGGCCCCGTGTAGTCGCCACAGTAGTGGATGCGGCCGGTGGGGGCCTGGAGGTTGGGGTATATGGCGTCGTGGCCCGGCTTCCAGAGGGGAAGGGCGTGGTACCAGTGGGCGACGTCGGACTCTACCACCTTGCCCTTGATCTGGGGGAGCATGGCCACCAGGTCGTCCATGAGGGTCTCGGCCACCTCGCCGTCGGAGCGGCCCATCAGCTCTTTGGACACCTTGTCGCCGGTATAGACCCTTAGCAGCCCCTGGCCCGTCTCCTCCTTGAACTCCCGGGGATAGGTATAGCTGGGGTCGGTCAGGGCGCAGATCATCTGTCCCTGCACGGGCACCCGCCACACCCCCTTGCCCAGGAACCGCTCCGAGGGCTCGCTGAGAAGGAAGGCCGCGGTGGTCATGGACCCGTACTCGATGCGGGCCAGGACATCCCGTTTCCAATCCGGCAGGTCCTGGACTACCTTCAGGGTGATGGGGGCCTGGGTTGCCATGATGCACTGTCGGGCCTGGGCAGTCTTCCGAGCCCCGTCCAGGTCGTAGGTCACCTGCACCCTATCGTCCATCTCCTTCACTTCCACCACCTCTGCTCCCAGCTTGGCCTTTTCGCCCAGCATCCGGCACAGGGCGATGGTAAGCTGGTTGGTCCCGCCTTCGACGAAATACTCGTCCTCCAGGAAGAAGAGGAGGACCATCAGAGGATGATAGGGGGTGACGACATCCCCCCCGGTGGTCGTGGCCACGACGGCGAAGACCTCCCACAGGTCCCTTACGGATCGGGGCACGGAGCCGAGAAACTGATCGACGGTGGTGGAGTTAAGCTCGATTATCTTCGGGTCCTTGGGGTCGAAGGGTTTGTCTGCAAGGCTTCCGTACTTCCGTTTTAGCCTGAGGGAAAACCAGGCGAACCTCAGCTTATCGGCCAGGGACATGGGCAGCTTCCGCAGGAGGCCTATCTGGCCAGAGGCGCTGTAGAGTTTGCCATTGGTAAAGAAGGGCAGCTTGGACTTGGCTATGAGGGTCCTTTTGACATCTAGCTCGTCGGCCAGCCGGGCCAGGGGGCTGGAGTCCCCAAGGATCACCTGTGCCCCGGCGTTATATACGTAGGGCCCCAGCTTTCGGGACACGGTCCGTCCGCCTGGTATCTCTTCCTTCTCCAGGAGAAGAACGTCCCGGTCCCTCAGGCGGTAGGCGGCGGTGAGGCCTGCGAGACCCCCTCCGACCACGATGGTGTCCAGGACATTCTCTTCTTTGGCTTCGGCCATGCTGATGATCCTCCAGGGCCTCTATCCTGAGGCCTCTTTGGCCCGGGTTAACGCTCCTGTTCCTTGGCCGGCTCCCTGGTCAACTCATCCAAGACCCGTTGCGCGCTCAGGACAGCGGCCTCCAGGCCCCCGCTAACTGTATAGTCGCCGCAGTAATGGATTCTTCCCGTGGGGGCCTTTATGTCTTCCGCTATCTCCAGGCGGCCCAGGCGCCAGGGACTTATGGCGTGCACCCAGTGCTTGATGGAGCTGGTAACGATCTTGCCCTTCATGCTGGGGAAGGTGGAGACCAGCTCATCCGCCAGCACCTCCAGCCCCTCGCCGTCGGACATCTGCTGGAGCTCTTTGGAAACCTTGTCCCCGGTATACACCCTGAGCAGCCCCTGGCCCGTGCGCTCCTTCACCTCCTTGGAGAAGGTGAAGGTGGGGTTGGTCACGGAGACGATCTTTTTGCCCACGATCGGCATTCGCCAGACACCTTCGCCCAGGAACACCTCCGAGTTCTCACTCATGAGGAAGCCGGCGGTGGTCATGGAGCCGAAATCGACCTTGGACAGCGCGTCCCGTTTCCAGGAGGGGATCTCTTTGGCCATGTCCAGGATCAGGGGAGCCGGGATGGAGATTACGCAGCGTTTGGCCTCCACGGTCTTTCGCTGGCCGGCATGGTCGTAGGTCACCTGCACCGTTCCGTCTTTCTGAACGATCTCTTCTACTTCAGCCGAGGTCTCCGTTTTGTCCTCCACCGTCTTCCACAGGGCTTTGGTCAGCTCCCAGGTGCCGCCCTCTACGAAGAACTCGTCAGCGGCGAAGTGGAGGAAAGTGTTTATGGGTTGGAAGGCAGCCACTTCGTGGGAGGGGACAGTATTTGCGCCCATGGATAGCACATCCCATATGGCCTTGACGTCGGGGTGATGGGCACCCATAAAGTCTTCCAGGGTCGCGGCGCAAAGTTCCTGCATCTTGCGGTTGTTGGGGTCGGGAGGCAGGTCCACCAGCTCGCTGTAACGGTGTCGAATCCGCAGAATCTTCAGCCCCATCTTGACCTTCTCCCAAAGGGGTATGGGCAGTTCCCATAGAAACGTGGCCTCCCACCGGGCGGCTATCTTTTTCCCCTTCATGTGCATCGGGAGGCGTGTCTTGCGAATGAGGGTCTTCTTCACCCCCAACGCTCGGGCGAGCTTGGACGTCTCGCTATCGTCGCCCAGGACGACCTGGGCCCCGGCGTTGTAGGCGTACTCGCCCATCTTTCGAGAGAGGGTCCTTCCGCCGCAGACCTCCTCCTTCTCCAGCAGCAGTATCTTCTTGTGCCGCAACTGGTAGGCCACCGTCAACCCTGCGAGCCCCGCCCCGACGATTACCGTGTCCAGCACCTTGGAGTCCCCGGTTTCGGCCATGCGTTATTACCTCCGTGGTAACAGGTGATGATTTCAGGAAGGTAAAGCTATCAACAGCTTTAACAGGTATGCTCCCCTGGCCCAATAATACACCATAAGTCCCCATTTCAGGTTACTCTCAATTTGGGTGGGTGCTATAATCCCACGAGGAAAGGCGGCGAGACCATGGCCCTGAGCAAAGAGGAAGTCCAGCACATTGCCCTGCTGGCCCGGGTGGGAATGACGGAAGATGACCTGGAGCTATTCCGGGAGCAACTCTCCAACATACTGGAGCAGTTCCAGGTGTTGGACGGGGTGGACACCTCCGACGTGCCCCCGACATCTCATACAGTGGACCTGACCAGCGTTTTTCGTGAGGATAAGGCGGCGCCATCCCTGTCCAAAGAGGATGTCCTGGCCAATGCCCCCAGGGAAGACGAGGGCTTTTTCAGGGTCAAGCCGGTCCTCGGATAGCCCCTCGATATGGCAACCTCACGGCCCCTCCACGAACTGACCCTCCACGATGCCCGGGACCTTCTTCAGACCCGGCAGATATCATCGGTGGAGCTGACCAGAGCGGTCCTGGAGCGCGTCGATGCGGTGGATGAGAGGGTCAAGGCCTATGTAACGGTGTCCGGAGAGGCGGCCCTGAAGCAGGCCGGGGATGCGGACAGGGCCATCGGGGCCGGGGCGTCGGGGCCCCTGACCGGGGTGCCGATGATGCTGAAGGACAACATGTGCACCCGGGGCCTTCGCACCACCTGCTCCTCAAGGATGCTGGAGCAGTTCGTTCCCCCATACGATGCCCACGTGACGGAGCGGCTCAGGTCTGCCGGCGCAGTGCTCCTGGGCAAGGGCAATATGGACGAGTTCGCCATGGGCTCTTCCACCGAGAACTCGGCCTTCTTTCCGACCCACAACCCGTGGGACCTGGAACGGGTGCCCGGAGGGAGCAGCGGAGGCCCGGGGGCCGCCGTCGCCGCCGGCGAGGCGGTCTACGCCCTGGGCTCGGATACCGGGGGCAGCATCCGTCAGCCCGCCTCCCTCTGCGGGGTGGTAGGACTGAAGCCGACCTACGGACTGGTGAGCCGGTACGGGCTGGTGGCCTTCGGCAGCTCCCTGGACCAGATAGGCCCGCTGACCAAGGACGTCACCGACTCGGCCCTGGTGTTGAACGCCATCGCCGGCCACGACCCCAAGGACTCCACCTCGGCCCGTTACGCCCCGCCCGACTACACCAAGGCCCTGGCTTCCGGTATCAAAGGCCTTCGGATAGGGGTGCCCAAGGAGTATCTGGTGGAAGGAATCCAGGAGGAGGTGGTGGAGGTCATGGAGAGGGCATTATCGAAGCTGGAGGAGCTGGGGGCCCAGGTCGATAGAGAGGTCTCTCTGCCCCATACCAGATACGCCCTGGCGGTGTATTACATCATCGCCCCTTCGGAGGCATCGGCGAACCTGGCCCGCTACGACGGCGTCAAGTACGGGTACTCGGCCCAGGATGCCGATGATATGTGGGATGCCATGGAGAAGACCAGGCAGTATGGATTCGGGCCCGAGGTCAAGCGCAGGATCATGCTGGGGACCTATGCCCTGTCCGCGGGCTACTACGATGCCTACTACCTGAAGGCCCAGAAGGTGCGAACCCTCATCAGGCGCGATTTCGAGAAGGCTTTCGAGAAGTACGATGTCCTGGTTGCCCCCACCTCGCCCACGGTGCCTTTCAAGCTGGGGGATAAGATGAGCGACCCGGTGCAGATGTACCTCAGCGACATCTGCACCATCCCGGTCAACATAGCCGGGATACCGTCCATCTCCGTGCCGGCGGGCTTCTCCTTCGGGCTTCCCATAGGTATGCAGATCATGGGCCGGCCCTTCGGGGAGGAGGCCATCTTCCGAACAGCCTATGCCTACGAACAGGCTACCGGATGGCATAATCTCAGAGCCCCACTGTGAGGGCCCGGCCTACGAGAGCCATGTGCCTGTAAGCCAGTGAAGGAGTCCGCCGATGAGAATCGAAACGTTGGCCGTTCATGCTGGCCGTGAGATCGACCCCGAAACCGGGGCCGTTACGCCTTCCATCCATCTTTCCACCACCTTCGAGCGGGGGGCGGACGGGGAGTACCCCCGGGGGTATATCTACGCCCGGACCGGTAGCCCCAACCGGCGGTCCCTGGAAAGGTGCATCCGTGAGCTGGAGGGCGGAGTCGCGGCCGCTGCCTTCTCCTCGGGGTCGGCGGCAACGGCTGCGGTATTCCAGTCCCTGGCCCCGGGAGACCATGTCATCGCTCCACAAGATGCCTATCACGGTACGGCTAGTCTGTTGCGAGAGGTGTTCGACAGGTGGGGCCTAGAGAGGACTTTCGTCGATATGACCGACCTGGCCGGGGTGCGAGAGGCCCTGCGCCCCAACACCCGGCTAATCTGGGTGGAGACGCCCTCTAACCCCCTCTTGAAGATCACCGACATCTCGCAGGTCTCTGCCATTGCCCATGAGGCCAAGGCTTTGTGTGCCTGCGACAACACCTGGGCCACGCCCATCCTGCAGCGGCCCCTGGACATGGGAGCAGACCTGGTCGTCCACTCCACCACCAAGTATTTAGGCGGCCACGGGGATGTGGTAGGCGGAATCGTGATTACCAGGTCCGAAGATGGGTTCTTCTCGCGGGTCCGTCAGGTCCAGACGACCTACGGTGCGGTGCCCTCATCCTTCGACTGCTGGCTTCTCCTGAGAAGCATCCGCACCCTTCACCTTCGCATCAGGGCCCAATCCGAGAATGCGATGAAGGTGGCGACCTTCTTGAGCCGTCACCCGAAGGTGGAGGCGGTCCACTATCCGGGGCTGGAGGGACATCCGGGTCGCAACATCGCTGCTCGGCAGATGGAGCCCTTTGGTGGAATGGTCTCATTCCAGCCTGAGGGTGGGCAGGACGCGGCGATGGGGGTCGCGGCCAGGGTCAAGATTTTCACCCGGGCCACCAGCCTCGGCAGCGCGGAGAGCTTGATAGAGCATCGGGCCTCCATCGAAGGGCCCGGGACCCGCACCCCTGATGACCTGCTGCGCCTCTCCATCGGGCTGGAACACTCCGACGATCTGATCGAGGACCTGGCCCAGGCCCTGGGGTGAAATGCACCTGACCCTCTGACCGCTCCTATCCCTCTTCCGATGCCGGTGTGAGGTGGCCAAATATTCTGCTATACTCATGGCCGCCGACGCCATCTTGGTAGATTCCTTTAGCGTTTTCGCACCATCTCTGTTCAGCCCTTACGGGGTTATGAAGATAATCGGACCATCGAAGCAACGGGCCGGCACGGGCAACCGGGAGACCAGCTCTGCCTGGGCCTATCACGACGGGACCAAACATTCCCACTGGAGCACCAGGTCTAACCCTCATTTCTTGGACTGGGCTAACAAGCCTATACCCTTCAAGATATACAGGACCCTGGAGGGTATTAAGCTGCCCCGGTCGGACGGGGACTCGGGGGTGCCGGCCCTGGCCGCCATATCCGATTCTCCGATACCAGTAGAGGACGAGCAGGTCCCAGACCTGGAGACGTTGGCCCGGTTATTCTACTTCTCGGCGGGTGTCACCAGGCGCAGAGAATACCCTGGGGGTCAGATATTCTTCCGGGCCGCAGCCTGCACCGGCGCTCTGTACCATATAGACCTGTACCTGGTGTGCGGCGATCTGCCGGGACTGGAGGCGGGGGTCTATCACTTCGGGCCGCACGACTTCTCGCTGAGGAGGCTTCGCTCAGGAGATTATCGGAAGGTCCTGGTGGGGGCCACCGCCGGCGACGTTTCGGTTGCCGGGGCGCCTGCGGTCATCGTCATGGCGGACACTTACTGGCGAAACTCGTGGAAATACCAGGCCCGGGCCTACAGGCACTCCTTCTGGGACAGCGGCACCATCCTGGCCAACCTCCTGGCCGTCGCCTCGGCCCACAGGATGCCGGCGAGGGTGGTGGCGAACTTCATAGATGAACGCGTAAACCGTCTCCTCGGCCTCGACACTCAGAAGGAGGCGGCCTTAGTCCTGGTCCCCCTGGGACGTACCCATGAGCCGCCGCCTGGCAATGGCGATGAACCGGGGGCGCTGGCCTACGAGACCGAGCCCCTTTCGGAAAGAGAGGAGGACTATCCGGCTATCGATGAGATGCACAGAGCATCGTCCCTGGGCACGGCGGCGGAGGTCACGGCGTTGCGGGAAAAGGCCCTAGCCCTGCCTCCCCCCGAGGTGGAAGGCAAGCTGTACCCTTTGAAGCCTCTACCCGACGAGGAGCTGCCCCGAATGTCCGTCGAAGGGGCGGTGGTGCGCAGGGGTTCCACACGGGCCTTTGCCCGGGTGCCCATCTCCTATACCCAGTTATCTACCATGCTCGACCGCTCTACCCGTGGAATCAACGGCGATTTCTTGGAACCCTACGGCTCGACCCTCAACCAGCTCTACCTGATAGTGAACTGTGTGGAGGGGCTGCCCTCTGGATCGTACCTGTATCACCCGGGCCTAAGGGCCCTGGAGCTGCTGGCGCAGGGGGACTTTCGTGACAAAGCGGGCTATCTGGGGCTGGAGCAGGAGATTCCCGCTGATGCCAGTGTAGACGTCTTCTTCATGGCGGACCTGGACCCTATCCTCCAGCGATACGGAAATCGAGGCTACAGGATGGTCCAGCTGGAGGCGGGCCTCATCGGCGGGCGGCTGTATCTGGCCGCCTACGGCCAGAGGCTCGGGGCCAGCGGCCTCACTTTCTACGATGACGATGTTACCCAGTTCTTCTCGCCCAGGGCCAGGGGAATGAGCGTGATGTTCCTCGTAGCCCTGGGCAAATCGGTGAAGTCGAGTGATAAGTAATACTTTCGACCATCCCCCTGTATC
Organism: Chloroflexota bacterium; assembly: GCA_022566235.1. Taxonomy (GTDB): domain Bacteria; phylum Chloroflexota; class Dehalococcoidia; order Plut-88900; family Plut-88900; genus JACZVB01. Next base: position 486 of record JADFJI010000004.1, on the reverse strand, counting down.
CCCCTTCCCTTCGATAGACTCAGGACAGGCCTGGCCAGGAAGGGGGAATAAATTAGGTTTGGTCCCGACTTGTCGGGACAAACCCCCGATCCCGGCTCGTCCCGATACTCGGGACAAGGCGTTGGGATAATTCCCGTTTTATAGGACTTATTAAACGGACTTAAGAGAGGAGATACTCATGAAGAAAGCCACCTGGCAATATTTTAGCCTGGAGGAGTACCAGCAGAGGCTGGATGCCCTGCGCGCCCGAATGGCGGAGCGGGGGGTGGATGTGATGCTGATCCACACCCCGGAGAACCTGTGTTACATGACGGGGTACCAGACCCCCGGGTACTACTGGTACCAGACCTTGGTGGTGCTCATGGACCGGGAGCCTGTGTTCGTCACCCGGCTGCTGGAGGACAGCAATGCCGAGCACCTGACGTGGGTGGAGGAGCGGAGGCCCTATGGTGACTCGGAGGACTGGGTAGCGAAGACCCGGGACGT
>JADFJI010000248.1 GCA_022566235.1 Chloroflexota bacterium | reverse complement strand
GAAACGTACCCCTACTCAACTACCGGCTGATCGCGGCCATGGCCACCCTTAACGAGGAGATAACCCGCGCCGGCATTCCCCGGTTCGTCGAGCGTCACGGCATGCCCGGTTTCTCGCCAACCCAGGGCCACATAGCCTCGGCAATCCCCTTTATGGGCCACGCCGTGGACCGCATATTGGCCGGGAAGATGGAGCGGGCCATGTTTCTGGCCAAGGGCAGCCTGTTCCTGGGCCGCATGACCCACCTCTCCGACGGCATATCCTTCCTTCTGGAAGGTAACGATAACGCGAAATGACTTTGGTAGTAGAATGACTATTGGGTACTCAACAGCCGATCTCGGGACAGCCGGACCGCATTCCCAGACTCTTGGAGGTGAAGAACTTGGATCTTAAAGGGAAAAAGGTTATAGCCATAGGCGAGCGGGATGGGGTGCAGGGCCCCGCCATCGCCGAGTGCGTCAGGAGCGCCGGGGCAGAGGTCATCTTAGAACAGACCCAGTGCTTTGTCTGAACTGCCGCCGGTGGCATGGACCTGGAAGGTCAACAAGAGATCAAGCGGACCCTGGAAGCCAACGGAAAAGAGAACGTCATCGTGATCCTCGGGTCACCCGACGCCAGCAGCGCCGAGCTTTACGCCGAGACTGTGACCCATGGCGACCCCACCTGGGCCGGGGTACTGGCCGGGGTTCCCCTGGGCCTGCCCGTGTACCACATCGTCGAGCAGGAGGTCAAAGACTCCGTCGACCCCTCGGTCTACGAGGACCAGGTAGGGGTAATGGACGTGGCCCTGGAGAAGGACAAGATATCCGAAGCCCTCGACAAGGTCAGAGCCAAGAAATAGCAGCGGCATAAGCCGGTCCTTCTGGAAACCTCAAGGCCCGCTGACACCAAGGGGGTGCACTCATGGGTAAACGTAAAAGAGTAGGGATAATGATGCCCGCGGCGGACGGCACCGCCGAGCCGGACTTTCAGATGGTGCTGGGGGCCAGGGACATCGTTGTCCACGGACATCGCTTACGGCAAGGGACCGACGACATCAGCCCCGCCGAGAACTTCGAGCGTATGAACGCGGAGATCGAGCCGGCGGCCCGGTACCTCTCCCAGGTGAAACTGGATGCCATCGCCTACTGCTGCACTACAGGCAGCTTCTTCAAGGGCCCTGGGTGGGACAAGGAGATGCTGCAGCTCATCACCAAAGCCTCAGGGGTGCCGGCCTTCGCCACGACGCCTTCGGTGGTCGAGGCCCTGCACCACTTTGGAGCGAAGAAGCTGTCCGTCATAACTCCGTATCCCGAGTGGAATAACCTGCGCCTCAAGGAGTTCATGGAGGCCAAGGGCTTCGAGGTGCTGAACGTAGATCCCCATCCCAAGCCCTCCTCTGGAGCAATCCTCGCCTATGAACAGGACCCCGATGAGATTCTTGAGTTTGGCATCGAAAAGTGCGACCCCGAGGCCGATGTCCTATTCTGCTCCTGTACCGACTGGCGCTCCCTGGAGGCCGCCGAGCGCCTCGAGGCCTCCCTCGGCAAGCCCGTGATAACCTCCAATCAGGCCACCATCTGGGCCGTATTGCGAAGGTTGGGTGTTACGGAACCCATTCACGGATTTGGTATGCTGCTGCAGAATTTAGTGCCGAGCCCCCTGGCCTCCTGAAACTGTTATTGAGCGCTCCCTATTTCGCCGATTGACAGACGGTATCGCCAGGTAAGCGGGTTCTGCTATCATGTCGGAAGAGCGATACGCCCAGCAACTCAATTGGGAGGAAAACCATGAGCATGCGAACACGAATAGGGCTGATGATGCCCGCCGCAGACGCAACCACCGAGCCGGACTTCTACACGGTATTAGGCACCGAGGAGTTCTCCATCCATACCCACCGGCTGTGGGATGCCAAGGACCTGGCCAATGCCGAGCGTATGGACCGGATGAACTCTGAGATCGAGTCCGCCGCACGGTACCTGGCCAGAGCAGGCGTAGATGCCATTGCCTATTGCTGCACCACGGGCAGCTTCTACCGGGGTTCGGGTTGGGACCGGGAGATGGTCCAGCTCATAGAGAGCACAGCGAACGTTCCCGCCGTTGCCACCAGCCCCTCGGTAGTGGAAGCTCTTCATCACATCGGGGCCAAGAAGCTCTCCGTTATCACCCCCTATCCCGCCTGGAATAACGACCTACTGGGGGAGTATCTGACGGCCAAGGGATTCGAAGTGCTGAATGTGGACCCCCATCCCGAGACTTTTACCGGCGTCGTAAACATGTGCGACCAGGACCCGGAAGTCGTAGTTGCGTTCGCGGTGGAGAAGTGCAGACCCGAGGCCGATGCCCTTCTTATCTCTTGCACCGGCTGGCGATCCATTGAGGTGGCCGAGGAGCTGGAGGCTCGTATCGGCAAGCCCGTAATCAGCGCAAACCAGGCCACCATCTGGCTTCTCCTCCGCAAGCTGGGCATGTCGAGGCCGATCCACGGTTACGGAAAGCTTCTGGAGGGCCTCTCCCTGGTACCCTCCTCTTAGCCCAGGCGCCTCGTTCCCCTGTCCTGAGACAATCCTTATTCGGGACGGGTCGTCGAATGCTTTTCGCCACGGGGCCGTCAAGAAAACCCCTTTCGTGGCCGTTTAATAAGCTTTCCCAAACGGGGAGTGTCCCGACGCCGAGTCCCGAGTGTCGGGACAGGGGGCTTAGGGGTGAGGAGGCGATTCCTTCCCCCCTATCCCCTGGTAAGCGTTGAGTACACGACACTCTCTAAGCCACTCTCAACACGATACAAAGGGGGTTCCAGTGGGTAGTAACCCCTTGGCGGGGGTTTGGGGGTGCCCCCAATTATTTAATTCCCCCCTTCCTGGCCAGGAAGGGGGATAGGGGGATGGTCGAAACTGTTATTAAACACTCTCCCTATTTCCGGTGACCCGTGGGCTGGGGTCATTCCGGGAGGTATCGATTGACAGGCCCCAGGCCCGGTAGTAGTCTGGCGCCGCGGAACCTTCTATTGCAAAGAGATCTGAATTAGGCTGTTGCAAAGAGACCCGAACCAGGAGGGATACAGATGGATAACCACAGAGTCATCTCCGCCGATTCCCATGTCGCCGAGCCTCAGTCCCTCTACCAGGAGCGGGTTCCCAAGGAGTATCGAGACAGGGTACCTCATACCGAGACCCGAAACGGCGGCCAGTACTGGGTGGTGGAGGGAAAGAGGCCTAGACGGATCGACCTGGCCAAAAAGCGCGCCACCGAAGAAGACCAGGTAAGGGAGTTCAGGCTGGACCCCAGCGGAGGCAGAGACATCCAGCACCGGCTGGCCGACCAGGAAAAGGACGGCGTCACTGCCGAGGTTATCTATCCCAACGAATCGCTATTCATCTTCGTGTCCAAGGACCCGGGCTACCAGATCGCCATGGCCCGCTCCTACAACGACTGGGCCATGGAGCTATTCGGCTCCCACCCGGACCATTTCATCCCATCGGCAATGATCCCCGTCATCGACATCCCGGCGGCCATAGAAGAGGCCAAGCGGGTCGCAAAGCTGGGGTACAAGATCATCTGCACCCCTCTGCTGGTCGAGAAGCTGCCCTACAGCCAGCCGGAATACGACCCGTTCTGGTCCACCCTTGAGGACGAGGGCCTGGTCCTGAGCCTCCACGCCTTCGCCGAGGATACAGACACCTACGAAGCCGACATCGGGGAGGAAGAGGGGACCGGAGGGGCGGTTACCTATATGGTCCTCAGCATGGCCGATGGCCAGGACCCCGTGACCCGGCTCATCACCTCGGGCGCGGTGCAGCGTCATCCAGACCTGAAATTCGTGGTCGTGGAGTGCGGCGCAGGCTGGCTTGCATGGCTTCTGTACGCCCTGGATGAGCAGATCGAAAAGAAGCACATGTGGAACAGGCCGGTGCTTAAGATGAAGCCCAGCGAGTTCATGAGGCGTCAGGGCCACGTAACCTTCGGCGACGACCCCGTAGGGCTGAGCAACATCGGTTACACGGGTGCCGAGCCCCTTCTATGGGGCAGCGATTATCCCCACGACGAGGGC
>JADFJI010000247.1 GCA_022566235.1 Chloroflexota bacterium | reverse complement strand
CGGGTCGTCCAGGAACAGGCGCCTGTGGGTTGTCCGGAGCAGGTGCCGGTCCGGGGAGGGGGATGTAAGCTCCGTCGTGTCGCCGGCCATATCGCCGAGATACTTCATAAAGGTTGCCAGGCCCCTGGCGTTGGTGTCCTCGATGCCCAGCTCGTCCAGCAGCTCTTTGCCATACTGAATGGCGATGCCCTGGTACGCTCGCCTGACGATCTGGGCCGTGACAGGGGTGCCCAGCAGTTGAAGCAGGGCCAGGACGGACTCCTCTACGTATCCCCTGCCGAAGTTACGTTTGGCTTTCGCCCTCCGGTCCGGGGGCCACAGCTCTGCGTCCAGCTTCGGCGCCGTCTCCGGGTCGAACTCGGGCATGGTGGCCGCGGGGTCGAATCTGAAGCGCTCCTCTTCTGTGAGGTCGTGGTCGTACTCCATGAAGTAGCCTTCGGCATACGGCTCGCCGTCGGTGAAACCCTTGCACAGGACGAACCCGAGGCGCGGGCGGTTGAGTCGAAGGGCGTTGTAGGGGTGCCAGCCGGCGAAGATGGCCCTGCCCATGCGAGGTGGGATAGCAAGCCATCCCGTGCCTGCCGGCCCAAATGGGGCGTTGTAGCGGATCCATGCCTTATTGGGAGACTCCTCGACCATCTCCATATCAAGGCCACCCAGGGCATTGGAGAAGAAATGATACTTCGCTGCGACAACCGCCGGGGGTTCCCGCTCGGGGTCGATGCCCAGCTTCTTGAGCCCTTCCAGAAAGTAGCCCTTCTGGTGGTTGTGCAGAATAGCGTAGCGCCACTGGACAACTGTATCCTCACCCTGCTGGGCGTAGGTGACGACGGTCATACCGCCACCCCAGAGGCCGTAGACCTTGGATATGAAATCGCACTGCTGCTGTAGTGACCACCTTTCCGTGGCAGGGGTCGATTCGACCGTCATCTATCAGTCCTCCTAGAAGCGATGCTGGGATATAAGTAGCGGGGCCCCACATTACGGACAAAGGGGGTCACTTCCAGGGGCGCTTGGCCCGTCTGGCCTTGACGATACGGGTGTGGACCTTCTCCTGCATCTTGGCGTCCTCGTCCAGGACAATGGCCTTACGCAGGTCTATCACCTTGTCCCTGAGGGCTGCGGCCTTCTCGAACTCCAGGTTTCTGGCGGCCTCCTTCATCTGGTGCTCCAGGTCCTTCACCAGACGGAGGAGCTCGCCCCTGGGCACCTCTTTATCGATGGTATAGGAAGCCCGTTCCTCTGCTATCGCCTTTACCCTATCGGTTATGTCCTTGACGGCCTTGGTGATCCCCTGAGGGATGATGTTGTGCTCCTTGTTGTGGGCCTCCTGAATCTTTCTGCGGCGGTAGGTCTCGTCGATGGCTGTTTTCATCGACCGGGTGACCACGTCGGCGTACATGATGGCGTGCCCCTGGATGTGGCGGGCGGCACGGCCCATGGTCTGGATCAGGGCCCCGGCCGACCTCAGATACCCCTCCTTGTCGGCGTCCAGGATGGCGACAAGGCTGACCTCAGGCAGGTCCAGCCCCTCTCTCAGCAGGTTTATTCCCACCACCACGTCGTACACCCCCAGGCGCAGGTCCCGGAGGATCTCACTCCGCTCGAAGGTGTCGATCTCGGAGTGAAGGTAATGGGTCTTGATACCCATCTCCAGCAGGTAGTCGGCCAGCTCCTCCGACATCCGTTTGGTCAGGGTAGTCACCAGTATCCGCTCGTTCCGCTCCACCCGGGTCTTGATCTGGTAGAGAAGGTCGTCGATCTGGCCCTCGGTGGGCTTCACCTCTATGGTGGGGTCCACCAGCCCCGTGGGTCGGATGACCTGCTCCACGATCTGGCTGCTGTGCTCGTGTTCGTAGGGCCCCGGGGTGGCGGAAACACAGATCATCTGGTTTATGTGGCGCTCGAACTCCCCGAAGTTGAGGGGCCGGTTGTCCAGGGCCGAGGGGAGGCGGAAGCCGTAGTCCACCAGGGTCTGCTTTCGGGAGAGGTCCCCGTGGAACATCCCCCTGACCTGAGGTAGGGTCATATGGGACTCGTCGACCAGCAGCAGAAAGTCGTCGGAGAAGTAGTCCAGCAGGGTCCAGGGAGTGCTGCCGGCGGCCCTACGGGCCAGGTGACGGGAGTAGTTCTCCACCCCGGCGCAGTACCCCGCCTCCCGCAGCATCTCCAGGTCGTAGTTGGTCCTCTGTTCCAATCGCGCCGCCTCCAACACTTTGCCCTGAGACCTGAACCACTTGACATGTTCCTCCATCTCCACCTCTATGTCCTCGAGGGCCGCCGTCAGCTTATCGTGGGAGGTGACGAAGTGCTTGGCCGGGTATATATCCACCCAGTCCCGGTCCCCTAGAAGTTCGCCTGTCAGGGGGTCCACCTCGACTATACGCTCGATCTCATCACCCCAGAACTCTATGCGGATGGCTATCTCCTCGTAGGCAGGCTGAATCTCCAGGGTATCCCCCCGGATGCGAAAGCGGCCCCTGGTGAAGTCCATGTCGTTTCTCTCGTATTGCATGTCCACCAGGTGGCGCACCAGCTTGTTCCGGTTCCGCTTCTCACCCTTGCGAACGTTGACCACGAAGGAGTGGTACTCGGCTGGGTCGCCCAGGCCGTAGATACAGGAGACGGAGGAGACTATTAGAACGTCTCGCCGGCTCAACAGCGATCGAGTAGCCGAGTGACGCAGCTTGTCTATCTCCTCGTTGATATCCGCGTCCTTCTCGATGTACAGGTCCGTCCTCGGGATGTAGGCCTCGGGCTGGTAGTAATCGTAGTAGCTGACGAAGTATTCGACGGCGTTGTCGGGGAAGAACTCCTTGAACTCGGTGGCCAGCTGGGCCGCCAGGGTCTTGTTGTGGGCGATGACCAGGGTGGGCCTCTGTACCCGCTCGACGATGTTGGCCATGGTGAAGGTCTTGCCGCTTCCCGTCACCCCCATCAGGGTCTGGCACCTCATTCCCGACTCCAGGCCCGCGACCAGCTTGTCCAGCGCCTGGGGCTGGTCTCCCGTCATCTTGAAGTCGGAGACTAGCTTGAACTTGTTCTCGACTGCCGTGGTCATAGGTCCGCGTTTCCTTCCGCCCAACCTCGGACGATATTCGATCCTATAGTGACCAGTCTAGCCTGTTTCTGCAGGCTTTTCAAAGCAAAGCATATAGGACAGCGGTTCTGTATATCACCGGTGTGTACCAGGATACGGCATTGTACAATAGGAGAGATCGAATTCCTGGAGATGCTGGATGCCAGACGTTCTGGAGCTGATAAGCAACGCGGACGAAGGCGTATATGCGGTGGACTCGGAGCAGAAGATCATTCTTGAGGTGGGGTTCGCTTGGCTTGACGACCGGTGCAGGCTGACACGTAATCCCAAGAGGCTTACGGGCGGCGAGAGAGGTACGATATGAAGAGGACCTGCATTCTTGTTAGCGTGCTTATCGCTTTGGCGATTCTGGCGGCTTGCGGCGGTGGATCAACCCCAACGCTCAGTGAATGCTGGGTGCTTGAGCGCGGTATCTTAGTACCAACGCCGTGTCCACCCCGTACAGCGGTTCCAGACACTTCTACTCCCGTCCCCCCAACAGCCATGCCTACTATTCAAGAGCAGGGCCAAAGGCTATTCGTCTCCAAAGGCTGCTCCGCCTGCCACGGTCAGGACGCCCAGGGCACGACCATAGCCCCGGCCCTGTCGGGTCATAGCGCGGCCATCGTCAAGAGACAGGCCCGGGCCCCGGTCGGCGTCATGCCCCTATTCTCCCCCGACGAGATATCCAATGAGGAGTTGGAGCAGATTGCCGAGTTTATCGCCAGCCTTCCGGCAGGGCATATGCACGTGCGAGAGGTCGACGTTGGCAGGGAGGTCGCACTCCATCACTGGATGGCCCTTATCTCCCTGGAAGAGGACGAGATCATCGAGGCCATTCACCACGTAGAGCACATCATTGGGCTGGTACAAGGCATCCACCTTGCCCGGATGCAGGAGATTCTCCAACAGTTGCAGGAGGGCGATGTCCACGATGGAGTCCACGGCATCCAGGACATGCTGGCGGGCACAGCAG
>JADFJI010000246.1 GCA_022566235.1 Chloroflexota bacterium | reverse complement strand
TCGCAAGAATCTGCCACCAAGCGCGCCGGGTAAGGGTATCCACCCGAATCCGCTCGTTGAGAACGCTCTACCCGCAGCGGGTGTGAGCGCGACCGGTGGACCGGATTGCGGTAAGAACATGGCGTGCGACGCGGTTAGCGGATCTGTAGCCTGGATGGACACTAAAGTCCAAATAGAGAAAGCATAGGGGGTGATGTAAGTGGGAATACAAATCGGTTGGAAAGTAGATTCAAATGCGTGTATGTCATGTCGAGCTTGTGAGCTAGCGTGCAAGACGGAGTTTGGCATCCAAGCTGGTCAAGGACGACGCCGGTGGGGAATGGAGGATAGAGGAATCGGCCTTATTCGACACTGGGGACTCGGGGCTGCGCCTGGACAGGATCGTCGGACGCACCTCCTTCTGGTTCGCCTGGCGCAGTTTCCACCCCGAGACGCTCATATACGGCGAAGATGGCTGAGGCCCGTCAGCCAGCAGACGAACGGTAGTAAACGTATCCGCCGATCTGTCTCTCCAGGCCCGCGCTGACTTCATCGACGAATGAGGCCGAAAACCTGGAGAAAAAGCGCTGGAGCAGAGGCCGCCGGGGCCGGGCGTAGATTACGCGCCTGGGTACGTTGCCCAGTTGAGCCGCCAGGTCTATGGCCATCTCCATATCTCCGATCTCGTCGACGAGGCCGTATTCCTTGGCCTGTTTCCCTATGAATACCTCGCCCGTGGCGTACTTGCGGACCGTTTTCGTGGGCATGGACCTGGCCTCGGCGACCAGGTCCACGAAATTTTCGAAGAACTGGTCTATCAGCTTCTGCTGCTTCTTCTGCTCATCTTCGGTAGCATGCCGATAAAAGGCCCCCATGTCCTTGTATGGGCCGCTTTTCGACACCGCCATGTCTATCCCGAGACGCTTCAGCAGGTCCTTCATCACGGGATTGATGGAGATAACCCCAATTGAGCCGATTATGGAGCTGGGAAGGGCTACTATCTTGGTTGCCCCGCAGCTGATCATGTAGGCCCCCGAGGCTCCGATTCCCCTGATGAAAGCTATCACCGGCTTCTCCCTCGCCAACCGGGAGACGGTCCGGTACAGGTATTCGGACGCCGGGGCCGAACCTCCGGGAGAGTCGATCTCCAGGATCACGGCCCTTACCTTCCTGTCGCCCCTTAGACTCTCCAGCAGGTGCACATACTCGCCAACCTTGGCTCCTCCATGTATCGGCCCGAACAGCTCCACAATTGCAATGCGGGTCTGCATTGGCATGGCCATCTTGGTAATGGGAGCGACTATGGGTAGAGCCGCTACTCCCTTGGCCTGAGAGCGGGGGGGACTCCAGATGTCCAGAGAATCGATAGCCCGTCTGATCAGACCGTAACCCACACCCGCCGCCATCACCCCGACTGGTAGAAATAAGACTCCCTGCCATGCTTTCATGTTGCAACTCCGTAATAGATTGTACTAAACAGTATAGCAAACACCTTTATCGAATCGGGGCTCCTCGGCGGCGATATCCGTCATAATCGACCCCGGATCGTGGGTCAGCGGGCCAGGCCCCGGGTCGTAACCAAACTGATGGCTAGCCCCAGGACCGCTCCCCCCAGGCCGAGCCCCAGGGTCTCTTCCCAGCACCCCCTCCAGAAGAACTGGGTCATACCCTCGGGACAGAAGGAGACCCTGGCTATCACCAGCCCAACCACCCCAAGACCGATGACCAGGAGGAGGCCCAGGAGAAACCGTTCTACAGACCAGCCCATGACGCCGATGCGAACGCCCCAGACGGCCATCCTCCACACACGCCCTTGATACTTGACGCTGGGGACCAGGTACTTGCGAGTGGTTATCAGCAGACTATCGGGACTCCAACTGGGCTCTATTGCCTCCCCGGCTTCCTCCTGGATAGCGCCCGCAGAGGACTCTGAGGTCGCGGCCCCGGGGTCTTTAATACGGGCCGGCGACGCCTTAGCAGGTAAAGCCAGCTCTGGCTCGCCATCATCGACATTCTGGTCCGTATCTTGGGCCGAAGGCACCTGGTCATCCTTTCGCTCGGCGGGTTCGAACTGTGCATCTGACGCTTGAGCCAGGGGTTCCGGTTGGGAGGCTGATAATTTGCCTCCTGCGGAGAAGGTGTTGTAGGTCATCTCGTCTCGGTCGGCGTCTCCCTCTCTACCGAGCCTCCTGTAGCATTCAGCCCGGTTCAGGTATGAGACGCCGTACCTTGGATCGGCCTCGATGGCCTGAGTAAACAGGTCCAGGGCCTCGACCAGTTTGCCATCATCCAGCAGGCTGAGCCCCTTGCTGTTTAGTCCGGCAGCCGTTTTATGAAGCTCTTCCGGCATTTCTTCCACCCTCTGACTCGGCCATTTGTGACTTCAGCCACCGGGTTTCTACCTGCCCCAGGAGGTGTCACCCGTGCCCCCGATGGGGACTGTAGGTGATTGTACCCCATGTTTCTCTCCGCGCATAAGCCAGGTCGGAACCAGGGCCAGGAGGCAGAGGGCCATGGCGGTCAGGAAGAAACCCTCGAATACGATCAATCCTGCGCTGGTCACCTCGTTGATGTACCCCGGGTCTACCAGTGAGAGGTCGATCCCCCGTACAAGGGTGTCGAACCGATCTGTACCCCAGGAGGTCAGGGCCGCCAGCCCGACGATCATGCCCATCATCCGCATGACCGTCAACAGCGCGGCGGCGGTGCCCCGGTCCTCGGGCGGCACAGAGTTGATCGCCGCCGTCGCTATGGGCGCTATGACCAGGCCGAATCCGAGACCGCCTATCAGCAGGTGGACCGTCATCATCGGGTCTGACAGCTCCAGGTCCCATGTGCTCAGGAAATAGAAGGAGGTTGCCCCCAGGAGAAGGCCGGCAGCCGTCGGAAGCCGGTAGCCGAGACGGGAGGCGGCGAAGCCGCCGGCCAGGGCCCCGACGGGGATTGCCCCGGTCAGGCGCAGCAGCCTAAGGCCTCCCTCCAGGGGCTCTTTTCCCATGACGGTATCGGTTATCAGCGGGATGTTCACCATGGCGATAATGAGGGCTGCACCCACGAAGAAGTGGGATGCGTTGGCCGCGGAGAAGCTCACCCTTCTGAAAAGGGACAAAGGCGTCAGTGGAAAGGAGGCCCGGCTCTGGCTCCAGAGGAACCCCGCGAGTAACAGCCCTCCCAGTGCCAGGCCGGCTCCGGCCTGGACCGGGGCCTCCCCCAACCTGGAGAGGGCCAGGGTCACCAGCACCATGACCAGGGCCAGTATCAGCCCACCCCGATAGTCCACCGGCCTCGGGTAGCGCCGGCCCGAGGGCGCCAGGAGCATAATCAATACGACGACTATGATGACGAGAGGAACGTTCATCCAGAACACCCAGCGCCAGTCCAGGAACCGGTCTATCAGGCTCCCCCAAAGGGGACCAATAACCGCACCCATCTCGGCGGAGGCCCCCATGATCCCCAGGGCCATTCCCCTTCGCCCTGGGGGCAGAAGGTCTCCGATCATGGCTATGGTCACCGGGACCACCGCCCCACCACCCACTGCCTGTATCACCCTGAATCCCACCAGGGTCCAAAGGCCATTGGCCATAGCTGCCAGCACCGAGCCCACGAGGAAGATCCCCATCGCCAGCAGGTAGACCCGGCGGTGGCCGTGTACGTCGGATATCCTTCCCATCAGCGGTAGGACTGCGGTGTAGCCGAGAAGGTACCCCGTCACCGTCCAGGACACCTGGCCCAGGTCGTCGATTCCCAGCCGGAAGTCGGACATGATGCTGGGAAGGATGGTGACGATCACGGTCTGGTCATCGGCGGCGATGAAAACGCCAAAACAGGCCGCCAGGATCGCCGGATAGGGTGAGTTTTTGTTCAACAATGCCATTTAACCTCGACGGGGTACGCCGGAGTCACGGGCCGGAACTAGGGTTAGACCACAGGCACGCTTTTATAGAGACCCCTTTCACCAGACCTTGCGGCACGGGTGCTAGGGCTCATCTGCTGTCACAGGCGCATCTATCGTTACAGGTTCATCGAAGCCTGAGACCAGGATGGTCCTGGTAATGTTCTCTTTCTCATCCTGGGTG
>JADFJI010000245.1 GCA_022566235.1 Chloroflexota bacterium | reverse complement strand
TTATCAGTTCCCTCCCGCCTGAAATGATTTCGGCTATACCATAGGCGGCGTAGCCAGTGGGCAAAAGTTACATCTGTACTATCTTTGGGTAGTAGGGGGTACTAAAAACAGTGCAGCGGTTTTCAGGCTGAGGCGTGGATTGGGGGGAATATTATAAGGAAGCTGTGCAACTTCCCTACCCGCTAAGCGCCTCAATTGCACACTCGGCGTATTCCTGGAATGTCACGCTCGGGAATTGATCTAGGCAACTCTGAGTTGCTTCCATGTACTTGGGCGAGTAGTACATCTCACAATTACCACTTCCTACATTCTTAAACGGAACGCCAATGTACAGATCAGAGAAGGCAGCCCGATTTGAGCACGGCTCAATGAACATGGAGTAACCCGAGGCTTTGGCCTCTTCAACAGTGATCGTGAGCTGGGATTCCTCAACTCTGATTCCGCCACAAGCAGCCAACAGAAGCAGTGTGGCCAGCAAAATAACAAGAAGTGGGACAGACTTCTTCATCCTACTCACCCCTCCGGTAGACTGCTTCCAACAGCAGGATAAGTTATCCCTGGAAGTTGATAGTCGCCGCCACTGGCTCATGGATGCTCAGCAATCCGTACAATTCCAAACGCCTCAGCCATGATAACATGGACATCGCTCCCGCTCCGGCGATAGCAGACGGCCGAAAAGTGGCGGTGGGAGTGGATGTATGATGATGCCCAACACAGAATACCTCCAGCAGCTCCCCAACGGCCGATGGATTGATACCAGATACCAGTTCAGCCGGGGGCCGCGGCCCCGAGCTTACCGCATCTGTATATCATCTGTTACAACATCAGACTGTCGGAAGAAGACGACGGAGTCCTCAGACCCGAGGGGTTTGTCATCACCAAGCTCCCGGTAGGCGAAGTAGTCCCACCACTCTCTCCAGCTACCGGCCCGAACCAGGCTATTGAAGAAATCTTCCAGGACCAGGGGCTCGAATCCCCTCTTATAGGTCTCGAACTCAGGGAACCAGGCCCGATGCCTGATCCGCCGGCCCCCATCGAACTCGCCTAAGAACTCCAAAGAGGCAGACTGGTTTTTAAAGTGAACGATGACCACCTGGACATCGGGAGGGGAGTCCAGAGGCCGGCAGGTGGCGTCGTCGGGGTTGTCGTCATAGCAGGGCCACTGGACCTTCTTATAGTCCCGGAGATACCACCGCCACGGGTACTCGAAGCCACTGGTGCGGTCGATTATTATGGGAAGGTCGGGCCCCAGGCCCGTCTCCTCCGCTAGCCTGTCGATCCTGGCCAGGGTGGCGATGATGTCCGGCGAGGTCTGGGTATACACCAGAATCTCTACGGGTATATCGCCGTTCCCTTCCCGATCGATGCCATAGGCCGCCTCCACCGAGACCCTGACGGATTGGAAGGTCATCAGCCCGATGACCAGCGCCCCCACGACCCCCAGCGCCCACCGGAGCTCTAATCGAGGTTGCCAGTGGACTCTCTCCAGGAGCCGTCCTCCTATCTTGCCCCCCAGCATAGCCAGCGGCAGGGCGGTGTGGACCAGGAGCCAGGGCATCTTCTCTCCAGCGGTGGAGTAGAGGACCAGGCCCGCACCCAGCCAGTAGACCAGGAACCAGGTAAAACGGTCTTCATATCTGAGCGACTTGAATGTGACCAGGGCCAACGCCCCGACAAGGATGAGTGCGTTGAGGGGCGTCCGGACGTCCCAGAGGGACTCCAGTGCCCCCAGGCCCCAGACATCGATGAGCCGGGGCAGCTCCCAGTTCAAGATGAAGAGGAGAACCAGGGCGATATCGGCGATGATTACGCGGCCTCGGAGAAAGGCCCTGTCTATGGAGTGCCCGTAAAACGCCAGCAGGGCCACCGCCGACGCCAGCAGCAGGCTTCCGATAGCCAGCTGGTAGCCCGAGGCCTGGGGCATCCAGAAGATTGAGAGAAGAAACAGCGCCGAAATCCCCAGCAGGAACCCCTGGGTCACCCACAGGCCCGGTATACGGTTCTCCCGCCTCCACAGCAGGTACCACACCGCGGCGGCCACAACCAGGGCCAGGGCCAGGAACTCGTAGGTCCCTCCCAGAATCAGATAGTAATACCAGGGTTGTGCTCCCCGCCCCACGTCCTGCTGCGCAATCCAGTAGCCCAGAGATTGCCACAGGCCGCTCCCCAGTCCCTGGCCCGGGTTGGTGAACAGGGTTGTGTACAGCAGCAAGAAGATGCCCCAGAAAACGGCCCCGCTTATCAGGAACTTCCGGCGGTCCCACTTCAGGCCGATGGCCACGCTGATGACGAAGAGGTACATCACTATCCCGACGGCGATGGCCAGGCTGACCTCGCCCACCGGCGCACCATCGGGGAAGCCGGGTCTGTGGTCCGGCTCCATACCCTCCAGGCTGTTAGGGTTGGCCAGGGTCAGGCCCAGAGGCCCCTGTAAGAGGCCCGCCGCCGCACCCATCAGGGGTAAGGGCAGCAATACCAGAAGGAGCCACAGGGCCCCGGGCCCGGATAGCGGCGGTGGAGTCCATCCGCCAAACCTACCTCGGGCCAGCCGCAGGCCCGGGACACTCCACCACCAATTCAACATCCACCGGCCCGGCGAGACCCGAGACCGTCTCAGGAATATAAGCCAGGGCAAGATAGCGATGTAGACCCCCACGACGATGCCCAGGGACACTAGGCTGAAGGTCAGGTCCACCCTGCCGAATATGTCAAAGATGTCCAGGGACCACAGGACCGCAGAGATAACCCAGCCCGCGGCCAGGACGAAGACCAACGGCGATGGGATGAGGTATGGGCCGAGGCGGCCCAGGACCGCTGTCAGCCGGCCCAGGCGCTTCGACACCCAGGACTCCAGGACCTTCGCCTTACCTTCACCTCCGCCCTCTCCTCCGGCGCGGCCCGACGGCTGTCGGAGCCAAAGCAGGAAGAAGAAGCTGCCCAGGACTATAAGGGTGATGTAGGAATTCTCCTTGGTGGCGAAGCTGAGGCTGAGAAGAGCGGCCCCTATGTACAGGTAGCGGGCCTTGCCCTGGGACAGATACCTCCAGGTGACTATGACCAGGCCCAGGGTCCAGACCGCCATCAACGCATCGTTGCGGGCGAAGCGGCTGAAGTAGAGCAGCGAGGGAGAGAAGGCGATGAGTGTGCTGGCGACGACGCTTCCCCAGCGTCCCATATAGCTCCGCAGGAGGTACGGCATGCCCACCAGAGCGGTCCCAAACGCGGCAGCCAGCGCCCTGGCCGCCGTATCGCTGGCCCCAAAGATGTTGAATATGAGGTTAAGCCCCAGGAACTGAAAAGGCCCGTGCATCAGGGGGTTGTGCTTATACCCACCGAGGAAGTCGATGCTGAAGAAGGCGTGAAGGCTCTCGTCGTGGTGAATGGCGCGTGCGCCCAGGTCCCAGAAACGCATCACACCGGCGATGGCTATCAGCCCCAGGTAGAAGGCAGCCTCCCAGGACAGGAGCCCGCCAAATAGACTGGCAGACCGGGGGGGCCTGGGGCCGCCGGATTCAGGGAGGGTTTGGCTTTCGGACAGGTCTGGGGTCACTGAGTTATCCCTTGGCAGAACGCCTGAAGGCATCGTTTATTGTCCGACAGGGCCATCCTAGGGGCTCGTCCTCACTCTATAGATGGTCACCGTGCCCACGTCGAAGGGTCTGTCCATCAGGGTATCGAGCTTGGAGGTGTCGTCGAGGGCGTATAGAGACCTCTCCAAAGCCCCGACGTATACGTAGGTAACGTCGTACTTGGCCAGAAGTTCTCTGGTCGCCTCGATATCGGAGCCGGTATAGATCTCCATTACATCCTGGGCCCGCTCTCGAAAGGACCTCCGGTTGCCCCGCCACACCTGTTCGTGGCCAGCCCATCCCAGAATGGTGGGCAGCCCCGTGCGACTCGATACCCTGGCGAAACTGGGGTCATAGTCCCCGGCGGGCCGGCCGGATTCGTCTACGGCTACGGCTTCTACGATAACTGAGTCCTCTTCGGAGTCTCGGATTAAGAAGTCCAGGGCCTCGATCTTCGATACGTCCTGATCTCTAACGAAGGCCAGTCCAT
>JADFJI010000244.1 GCA_022566235.1 Chloroflexota bacterium | reverse complement strand
TTCGAGAGCATATTTGGGTTTGTTTCACCAAGATTTCAGACGGCTACAGCTAAACAGTAAGTAGGACGCGGTGTCCAACCGCCCAGGAAGGGGGACAGGGGGATGGTCGAAACCATAGCCAAACGGCCCCATGTCCTGAGCTTAACAACAGAGGAGTAGGGGGGACGGACGATGAGGGTTTTTGAAACTAGCACTGTGAGGTAATGCCGATATGTCAAACGGGACGATAAAAATCGATGGCGCCAGGTTCTTGCTGACCCTTGACCCCGAGAGGAGGATAATCCAGGACGCCTCCATCCTGATCGAGGGCCAGAGGATCACGCGAGTAGGCAAGGCCTCGGAGCTCCGGGGAGTGGAGGCCGACAGGGTGATCGACGCTACCGATATGGTGGTAACACCCGGCCTCATAAACGCCCACCTCCACATAAGCTACGCCAGTGCCACCAGCGGCATGTTCCCCGACTCCATGGACCCCGGCGATTACCTGGCCGACACCTTTCGCATGAGCCTGGCAATGACGGAAGAGGAGGAGTATTACACTTCTCTGTTGGGAATCACGGAGGTGTTGAAATACGGCACCACCTGTTTCCTGGACCCGGGCACCACCAGGTTCCTCGACGCCTGCATGAAGGCTTACGAGGAGTCCGGATGCAGGATCGTCCTGGGCACCCACGTAATGGACCGGCCCGGCGCCTCTGATTTCACGGTAAACACACCTGCGGAAGCCAGGGCTCTGACCGAAGAGGTGATTAAGAAATATGACGGCGCCCTCGATGGCAGGGTCCGGGCCTGGGCCATGGCCCTGGACGTGGACCACTCGAGCCGGGAGCTGCTGACCACCATTAAAGAGGTCGCCGACTCCCATAACACGGGCTTGACCCTTCACTGCGTCAACGGCCCCGACTCGGTGCAGTACCACCTGGAACAATTCGGCAAGCGCCCAATCGAGTACCTGGATCAGATCGGCGTTTTAGGCCCCAATGTGCTCCTGGCCCATGTGATCGGCCTGAACGATGCGGAGGTCGACTGCGTGGCCCGCACCGATACCAAGCTGGTGATGTGCCCGCCGGCCGCTACGAAGATGGGCGCGGGCACCACCATCCACGGAAAGCTGCCGGAGATGCTGGATAAAGGGATATGCGTAGGCCTGGGGAACGACTCCGGCAACCACGGCTCAGTGGATACCCTGCGCTCCGTCTACCTTGCTGCAATCCTGTACAAAGACGGGCGACAGAACGTCGCAGCGGTTCCTGCGGAGGCCGCCCTGGAGATGGCGACTATCCAGGGGGCCAGGGCCCTGGGCCTCGATGCCGATATCGGCTCCATAGAGGTCGGGAAGAAGGCCGACCTGGCCCTCTTCGACACCCGCAGGCCCGAGTGGCGTACCCTCTTCAACCCCGTCAACTCCCTGGTCTACAACGCCGACGGCAGAAGCGTCGACACCGTCATCGTGGACGGCAAGGTGGTCATCGAGAATCACCAGCCTGTATTCGTCAACGAGTGGGAGTTGATACAGAGAGTTCGAGGGATCGGCGAGGACCTGGCCTCCAGGGTCGGCATCTCCCATCCCCCATCCTGGCCGATAGTTTAGATAGCAAGGCCGATGGTGGTCTGGTTCTTGCTAAATCAGGGATTGGGGGATTCCAAAGGGCGCCCTGGACAGCCTCGTCACGGGTGAATACATGGGGGGGGACCGCTCGGCTGCTAGAACAAGGCCCCTGGCCGCTCCAGCACCTGCTTCAGCCTGCGCAGGAAACCCGTCGCCGGCGCCCCGTCCACCACCTGGTGGTCCACCGTCAGGCTCAGGGTAGCCATCTCCCTGATGACGATCTTGTCCCCCACTACGATGGGCTTCTTGGCGACCCGCCCCATCCCCAGAATGGCGCTCTGGCCCGGGTTCAAGATAGGGGTGAAGCCGTCCACCGTGCCCAGCACCGTCAGGGTGAAGGTGCCACCGGCCATGTCGTCCGGCAGGAGCCTGCCCTCTCTCGCCTTGGTCACCAGCTGGTCCCGCTCCCTGGCCAGCTCTTCGAGGCCCTTGTCCTGGACATCCTTGATCACTGGGACCACCAGCCCCTCGTCCAGGGCCACAGCCAGCCCGATGTTCACTTCATCGAAGAAGTGGACCTTGCCATCGACCAAAACAGTATTGAGTTGGGGATACCGCACCAAGGCCTCTGCGCACGCCTTCAGGAGAACGTCCGCTATTGAGAGGGTGACCTCGCTCTTCTTGGATAGCTCCCTCCGGCGGGCCGAGGCCTCGGTCATGTCCACCTCGATGTGAAAAGACAGCTGGGCGGAGCTGGCCACGCTGCGGCGCATGCTCTCCGCGATAGCCCTCCTCATGCCGGAGAACGGTATCACCTTCGAGGGCTTGGGGAGCCCTGAGGGCGCGGGCCCGGCTTCTCCCTCCTTCACCTTCTCCGCGAAAGCCCGGACATCGGCCTCCACTATCCGGCCCCCCGGACGGGCCGGGGGCACCTGGGCTATGTCGATATCCAGTTGAGCCGCCAGCTTCCGGGCGCTGGGAGCGGCCCGTACTCCTTCGGGGGCAGGGGCCTGGAAGCCGGCAGATGAAACAGCCCTGGCCTTCCCCGCAGTAGCCGGAGGTGCCACCTCTGGTTTCGGGGCCTCTGGGGCCGGCTCTCCCTCTGCAAGGATGTGGGCGATGAGCTCTTCTACAGGGACGACATCACCCTCCCCAACCACCGGGTGAAAGACGCCCGATTCAGGGGCCTCCAGCTCATAGGTGATCTTCTCCGTGGTTATCTCCGCCAGGGGTTCCCCCTGCTGCACCGCTTCACCCGGACTCTTGAACCACCTGGCCAGGGTCCCCTCGGTCATGATCATGCCCAGTTGGGGCATCTTGATAGCTGTAGCCATGATCTGCTCTTACTCGATGAGTGCCTGGGCCTACTCCAGGACCGACTTGACGGCAGCCAATATCTTCTCCTTGGTGGGAGGATACAGGCGCTCAAGGGCCAGGCTGTAGGGTATCGGGGTGTGGGGCGGGGTTACCCGCTTCGGGGGTGCGTCCAGGTAATCGAAAGCCTCCTCGGCGACCAGGGCCGAGAGATCGCTGGCCACGCTGCATCTGGGGTAGTCCTCGTCGGTTATCACCACCCGCCGGGTCTTCTTGACGGAGGAGAGCACCGTCTCCTCGTCCATGGGCGAAAGCGACAGCAGGTCTACAACCTCGGCGTCGATCCCCTCCTTCTCCAGCTCCTGGGCGGCCTGGAGGCAGAGTACCGTGGTATAGCCGATGCCTATGAGAGTGATGTCGGACCCCTCCCTCGCTATGTTCGCCTTGCCGATGGGCACGATATAAGGCTCTTCGGGTACTACATATTCCTCCGATTGCCTGAGACCGGCCCTGGTACGCCCCAGCAGGAGCTTATGCAGGAATATGATGACCGGATCATCGTCCCTGATGGCCGCCGCCATTAGCCCCTTGGCCGTATAAGCATCGGAGGGCACCACGCACTTCAGTCCCGGGAAGTGGGTGAAGATCGAGTACAGCGTCTCCGAGTGCTGGGCCGCAGCCCCGGCCCCTATGCCGGTGTTGGTGATGATGGTAAGGGGCAGCTTTACCTTGCCACCGAACATGTAGTGCATCTTGGCGGCATTGTTGGTGATCTGGTCGGCGCACACCCCGTAGAAACCGACGAACATTAGCTCCACCACGGGCCTCAGTCCAGTGGCCGCCGCCCCCACCGCCGCACCTATGAACCCTGCCTCGGAGATGGGGGTATCCCTCACCCGCTCCGGCCCGAACCGGGGCCCCAGTCCCTTGGTCAGCCGGAACACGCCCCCCCATGCATCCTCGAATCCCTGGTCCTTCCGGCCCGCCGCGCCGGACACGTCCTCGCCCATCACGATAACCGATGGGTCCCGCTCCATCTCCTGTCGCAGCGCCTCGTTTATCGACTGGACGAAACTGATATTGCCTCTCTCCGCCTTTTGAGAGCTTGCTATCGTCACCTCATCACCCCCAGGTAGCAACTAATCAGGCCGTTTAATAAGTCCTATAAAGCGGGAAGTGTCCCGACGCCGAGTCGGGGCCGGGGGTTTGTCCCGACAAGTCGG
>JADFJI010000243.1 GCA_022566235.1 Chloroflexota bacterium | reverse complement strand
CGAATTTCGCACGGCCGCAAGGAGGTCTCGAGACAATTCTGGCTTGTCAACTATCCAACGGGTTCGGGCATGACCGGTAATGTACGCGCTACCTCCCGTAATCCTTGACTTTTCGTCACTCCAGTGTTGCAGCCCAAGCAACGCAGTTATATAGACCATCTTCTGGACTTGTAATAGTAAACCATCCCAATCTTGGGAAATCCGCCCTGATCTCCTCCTCAAGGTTTGCAGACATGGTGACACTACTATGAGAACACGTCCCGCCAGTCCAGCCAAGCATTTGCCATCTGCTGAACGTCGCCTCTTGCCTGTTCCGGAACCATCGGTGAGATACCGGTTAATACACGCAGAACTGGAAACCATCTGACACTGGGTCTCTCAACCAACTCTTCAAATACAAAGGGAACGATGCTGTGACCCATCGCGACTATACTGCCAAAACATGGATTGATCATCATTCTTGTCGTTATCGACTCGTGCTTAGTTTCACTTACCCACTGCTCTTTAAGTTGCTGAAACTCTTGTTGGATGTTTCGACGGGAGTCGTACGTATCCCCTAACCCCGTCCACTGAGGCAGCAATTCGATGGGCGTTCCAAATGAAACATCCAAAGTTGGGTAATACGACGCCAATGTCCCCCCGAGATTAGGCTTAATGACCCGTGACTCTGGACTCGTTCCCTCAGTTCGTTCCTGCGTCACCACTGTCGACCCCTTTCCTCCGCGCATCTTCTAAAAAAACCTTTGCTTCCTGAGCTGCGTCGATCTTCTGGCTAAGCCAATCCCTCAAAACGGTGGCAGTATCTAAATTCATCAATAGGGTTGCTTCTACCTCTCTGATGATGTCGCGGCTGCCTTCCCTTGTCGACTCTCCACCGATCCTAGAATCCTCTTGTATGGAGTGAGTTATCCTTTTGGGTATGGCAGGCGTCTCACTATACACTGACATAAAGATGCTGCCACGATGCGTTAACCCTCCCCAAGCACCATCAACGTGTATGTTTCTGTGAAATTTGCTTTCCACAAATTGAAAGGATATTTTCGATGAAGGTGTCTTCTTCCTGCTCGCCATGAGACTCTCCTTGCATAACTCGATCAAGAGGCCAAGTATATCATGGTGATATCCGGCCTGTGGCCCTATGCCTCAGTATCGTTTCAGCCGTTAATTGCGAGTACCACTAGGGTTAACCCACTCCCACCACACCGGGGCGTCTCTCCAGATATTCCAGGATGGCAGCGTGAAACTCTATAGGCCCGTGGATGCCGACTACCCTGATGGTCTCGACAATCCCGTTCGTGGTGAGCCTGTCGAACCATAAACGGGATTTATGCGCCGCTTTATCCTTCGACGAACTCAGGACGAACGGCGCATTGTAATCAAGCGTTCATAGATATTCCAATAACACCGCATGGAGCTCTATAGGCCCGTGGATGCCGACTACCCGGATGGTCTCGATGTCGGCGGTACGGCTGGGCCCCGTGATGAAGGTAACTGCGCTGCTCATTCTGCCGTTCTTCTCCCGGGCCTTGGCCCCCAGCAGCGGCAGCAGGTCCGACATGCTGGACACCAGGGTCTCGGGCCTCACCAGGGCCAAGTGGATGGGTGGCAGGACCGAGACCAGCCGGCTCTGGTTACCCCGGGCCAGGAGCACCAGAGTACCGGTATCGGCGATGGCGTAGTCCGCCTCGGTCAGGCCCAGGTCCGCCTCGATGAGGGCGTTCCGAAGGCGCTTTGAGTTCCTCTGGCCCTTTCTCGCTGCCTTTATGGGTGTCACAGTGACCCCTAACCCCTGGAGAAATGGGTCCAGTTCCGCCAGCAGGGGTGTATCCCACCTGGCCAGCTTCTTGACCTTGTGGGACTCGACCAGGTCCCGGAGATACGGCTCCAGGGCCTCGCGGCTTCCGATTCGGGCCACCTGGCCCTGGACCAGGGTCAGCTCCTTCTCGAACCTGTCGATCAGTATGCGGAGCTCGTTTCCCGTCCGGCTTTCGGCCCTTGATTCGAGGCTTACAGGGCCGCCTCGCGACTCTACGGGGCCAAACAACCGCTCCACGTCGATAGGGGGCGTGGGGCCCGGTCGCCCCAGGCTCCGCCTCACCGTTTGAAGAAACTCGTCCTGGCTACCGGTCGACATCTCTTGAAAGCCGCTCCTTCCAGATGGCCCTGAATGACTTGGGTGCCAGAGGGGGGAAATCTCGGTGCCGGGTCCAGCGGGAGAGGAAGAATGGCAGCCGGGTTATCCTGCCGTCCTTGACGTAGGGCCTTTGAAGCAGCCTTCCCACTCGCAGACCGAGGCCGTAGGCCCAGGGGCTCTTCATGCCCCGGGCCCACAGGCTAACGATGGCTCGCTCCCACCGGTTGGGCCTCGAGCCCGTTTTCCGGTGCTCCTCGTCGGGCTCCGACGCCTGGTGCCGAAGGCTGAGGAGCATTCGGGGGATGTCGATCTTCACGGGGCAGATGTCGCGGCATGCGCCGCACAGGGTCGATGCGGCAGGCAGGTCCTTGGTCTTGTCGAGGCCTACGAGCTGGGGAGTGATGATGGCGCCTATGGGGCCGGAGTAGACCCAGCCGTAGGCGTGCCCACCGACCTTGTTGTAGATGGGGCAGACGTTGAGGCAGGCTGCGCAGCGGATGCAGTAGAGGGACTCCCGCATCCCCTCTTTTTTCAAAATGCGAGAGCGACCGTTATCCAGGATCACCAGGTGGAACTCCTTGGGGCCGTCGATCTCGCCCGGGCCCCGAGGGCCGGTGATGAAGGAGACGTAGCTGCTGGCCTTCTGGCCCGTGGCGCTGCGTGGAAGCAGGGTCAAGAAGACCGACAGGTCTTCCAGGGTGGGGACTACCCTCTCCATTCCCATGACGGCCACGTGGAGGGGGGGCAGTGAGGTGGAAAGGCGCTGGTTGCCCTCGTTCTCCACCAGGACTATGGTCCCGGTCTCGGCCACGCCGAAGTTGACCCCCGTGACCCCCATATCTGCGCGAAAGAACTTCTCCCGCAGGGCCACCCGAGCGATCCGGGTCAGCTTCTCCGGGTCATCTTCGTACTCCACCCCCAGCTTTTCGGCGAACAGTTGGCCGAAGTCCTCCCGGGTCTTGTGAATGGCTGGAGCGATGATGTGGAAGGGGGTTTCGCCGGCCATCTGGATGACATACTCGCCCAGGTCGGTCTCGATGGGCTCGATTCCCGCCTCCTCCAGCCGGTGGTTCAGGCCCGTCTCCTCGGTGACCATGGACTTGCCCTTGACTATGGTCTTTACACCCCTTGCCCTGGCCAGGGAGATGATATAGTCGTTGGCCTCTTCCGCCGTCTTAGCCCAGAAGACCACACCCCCGGCCCGGGTCACCGAGTCGGCCAGCAGCGCCAGGTACTCATCCAGCCTCTCGATGGTCCTCTCTTTGATGGCACGGGCCTGATCCCTGAGGTCTTCCCAGTCATCGACCTCGGAGACGGCCTGGTCCCTTCCGTTGAGCAGATTTGTAGTGGCCCTGCGGACGGCCTGCTGAAGGCGGGGGTCTCCTATGGCCTTGCGAGAGGCCTGGACAAAATCTTTGGTCTTTATTTCCATTAGATAGGTCCGTCGAGTCGCTATTCCTGTGAAGCCAGAAGCTCTGCCAGGTGCATTGCACGTACGGGGAACTTGTGGCGGCTCAGTCCCCCGGCGATGTGCATGAGGCAGCCCGAGTCGTTGGAGACCACCACGCTGGCCCCGCTGTTCTGGATGTTGTCTATCTTGCTCTGGAGAATGGCGCCGGATATGTCGGGATACTTAATTGAGAAGCTGCCCCCAAACCCGCAGCACTGGGTCTCGTCCTTCAACTCTCGCACCTCGATACCCCTGACCTTGCTCATCAGGGCCTTTGGCTCCGATTTCACCCCCAGCTCCCGCAGCAGGTGGCAGGAGGGGTGATAGGTGACCGGGCCTGGAAAGGATGCGCCGACATCATCGATGCCAACCACCTGGACCAGGAACTCCGAGAACTCGTGGACCCGAGAAGAGAGGTGCCGGGCCCGTTCCAGGGTGTCGGGTTCATCCTCGAACAGCTCCGGGTAGTACACTTTGACCATTGCTACGCAGGAGCCCGAGGG
>JADFJI010000242.1 GCA_022566235.1 Chloroflexota bacterium | reverse complement strand
TGGCCGGCCATGTCTGGCGGGTGATGTAGCCATAGGACTTGGCCTCCTCTATACCAATGTATAGGGCCAGGCTCCAGGGGTTGTGGGTGTAGCTCTTGAGAAATCGGGCGACTACGTCCTCCACCTGCGAGTGCCCATGGGTAATGCAGTTGAAGACCTTGGCGGCGGTCCCTACCCCCTGGCACTGGGTAGACTTCTTCGTCGCCCACACGCCCTCATGGTCTTTCCTGACCCCTCTGGAGGCCGAGGGTCCCAGATCGATGAGCCCGCGCCTCTCCAGCTCAATAAAGCTGGAGAGAAACATGGTCGCCGTGGGATGGTTGGGCCCTCGGGCCCCTGAATCCCTTTCAGGAATGTAACAGAGGCGCGATACGTCGATGGCCTTCTTCAAACGGGGGTAGCACAGGACCAGGGCTGGGTGTTCGAAGGCGAGTTTCCCCCAGGCCTCTTGGTGGGTTCTGCGAGTGTTGTATTTGCCATCCGATGGCATTTTGTAGACCTCCGCTGATTTCTAACCGATGACCCTGGAACCTTCCCGGGATGTGGGCCTCCATCCTGTGACGCTTAACCGTTACGAATTCTCGCGCTCCATTGCGTCATCCTGATGAGGGCCAGACCTCCCTGGACACTAAGGTTCTATCGGTTAAAAAATGTCGTTTATTTGCGATGCGAATCTCTTTTTTCGACTGAGGAAGGCCGGCGCCCTCAGCTTCATCTCCAATCCAGGCAACACGTTCTTTACTTTGCCCGCCAGGGAGGTGAAGGTATTATCCTGCTTCAACCCGGTGGCTATGAGCGTCAGCTTCACTATGTCGCCTAGAGAAGGATCGATGGACATGCCGAAGAAGATGGTGGCATCCTTTTTGGCAGTCTTACTGATCAGCTCACCGGCGGCATTGATTCCGCCCAGGGACAGCGCATCCCCGCCCTTAATGGAAAATAGGACTCCTCGGGCACCCTTGATGGACAGGTTGAGCAGAGGATTGGTAATAGCCTGTCTGGCGGCCTCCAATGCTCCCATGTTGCCCCGGCCAATCCCCATTGCCATCAACGCTCCACCTGGATAGGCCATTATGGTCTGCACATCGGCGAAATCTACGTTGATCTCCCCGGGCACGTTGATGAGCTCGGAGACGCTCAAGATACCCTGGCTGACCACTTCGTCAGCGGTTCTAAAGGCCTCCTCCATCCCGGCTTCATGGTCCACGAACTGGAGGAGTCTATCGTTATGTATCACGATCAAGTTGTCCACGTGCCTCCGAAGACGGGATACCCCTGAGATAGCCTGGTTCAAACGCCGGCTCCCTTCGAAGCTGAAGGGAGTGGTTACTACGCCTACCACCAGGGCGCCCATGCTTTTGGCCATCTCGGCGACATATGGTGCTGCCCCTGTTCCGGTGCCACCACCCATTCCGGCGGTGAGGAACACCAGTTCAGCGTTCTTAAGGGCCTTTCTTATTAATGTGGAAGACTCCTCCGCCGCCTTAACCCCGATTTGGGATTCACCTCCCGCTCCCCAGCCGTGGGTTAGGTTTTCTCCGATCTGTAGAACGGTGGCCCCGTGGGTGACGGACTCAAGAGACTTAATGTCTGTGTTTACAACTATGAACTCCACTCCCGGCACGTTGTGGGCGAGCATCCGCCGGACGCAGTTGCATCCACCGCCTCCCACTCCTATCACCTTAATCCTGGCCGGTGCCCTCTCCACCGAAAGACGAGATATGGGCTTGCTGGTAATAAGCTGTTCTACAACCATTTAACCCTCCTTTCCCTTTGATAAACTTCATCCCCCAGTAGAAACGCTTAGAGAGTTTGCCTTAGCTGTGGCGTTGACAGGCAAATTGCCTAATGGAGTGACCAGGAGAACTTTAGCGACTTTTCGGCAATATTCCCTCGCCAGGCTTGTAATGTCAACTTTAAGGTTATACACACTTTTTATATTGCCTGTCATATCCTTTACATTGATATTGCCTTATTATATAATGGCAGCAGTGGACTGCACCTTGATGGGAGGAAGGGGAAATGGTACAGAGGCCTGTCGCCAAGGGGTTGCCCCCCTACACACCTTATACTAAGTGGCTGCAGCTACTTGGTTGGCTGCGTAAAGACCTGCCCGATAGAATAGACGACAGCTACCTGCAATACCTGCACGTCAACCAGGCAATCCGCTCGACCCTGTATACGGCGCTGCGGTTCCTGCAACTGGTAGATGAGGAGGACCGGCCCAACGAGTCCCTGTCCGCCCTGGTTGGATCTCAGGGAGAGGAACATAGAGAGAAGCTAAGGGAGATAGTGAACAGGAGCTACAACCCGATCCTGCGGGGCGTTAGGCTTAAGAGCGCTACTCCGGACCAGCTCCGGGATAAATTCCGAGAGCAGGGTGCAAATGGTGATGTAGTGCGGAAGTGCTTTTCATTCTTCGTTGCCATTGCCGATGACGCAGGGCTCGACCTGTCGCCTCACATTTCCCGGCGGCGACGTCAACCCAAGGGCCGAATGCATAAGAAAAGTACACCCGCCACAGTTGAAACGCCAAAAGTAGACCAGGCCGCGGACAGAGATGATCTGGTCTTGCCCGATACAGCCACTAAGGCTGCCTCCTCTTCCCTGGCCCTGATTCTGGCCAAGTTCCCCGACTATGACGCCTCCTGGGACGATGCTACCGCCATCAGGTGGCGAGAGAGTGTGGCCCTCATCCTGGCCGCACTAAAACCTGAGGACGAGGGACCAGGGTCTTAAGGCCCGGCTGCGGACGCCCTTATTCCGCCGACTCTCCAAGGTAGCCGTCGTGGTATCCATTTCGAGGACCAGCGCGATTCACTGCGGCGGGAACGTTTGCCTCTATCATCATGCATGGAGTTGGAAGATGCGGGATAAGGGGTATATGTTACTATCCCATTTCATCCTTTGACTACGCTGTGGAGGGTCAGTGGCCAAGCCAGCTATCGGATTAGACCTGGATGGGGTGGTCTGCCGGCCGCCCTTGGGCCTGAATATTGCCATCGGTCGTGGCCCCTATTCCAGCACCTTGATTGAGCCGGAGCGGGCCTCGGAGCGCTCGAATCTGGAGAAGTCCTGGTCGCGATCGTTAAAGGCCGTGCTGCTCAGGCTCAAATACACGGGCCGAAGGCCCATGGCCGATGCTAAGAGTGGACTGCTGGCCATAGGAGAGCACCGTACCCTGGTCTTGATCACCAGCCGAAATGGCCTGGTGCACCAGATGGTCGAGTCCTGGCTTTCAAAATACGGGCTATTGTCTCTGTTCGAGGAGGTGCATACCAACGACACCGGTCTCCCCTCCCCCGAGTTCAAGTGGCGCACATTATCGGGGCTGGGCATAGGGGAGTTCGTAGACGACGATGGACGGGTTGCTGACCATCTGTCTCGCAAGGGCCTAAAGCGGGTCTACCTACGGGACTGGCCTCGAAATAGGGGATACCAGTACTCAGCCGGCGTGACCAGGGTTCGGAGTCTCGAGGATGTCGCCAGGGAGTTGGCCGGGACGACGGCCTAGGCCTCGTTCCTCCGGGCGTGGTCACCCTAAGAGGGGCGCAATCCCTTCGAGATAGCGGGGCTGGGCCTCGGGCCGTTGGCCTTCGGCGTAGACGATTTCGACGGCGACAACTATAATGCGTAGGGAAGAGTGCATCTCAGGCGCAGGTCGTGCCGGGGCAGCGGCGTAATCACGCCTCCCGAAGAGTAGCACATCTCACTCGGACCCCACGACCCCAAGAGTGAACTCACGTAAGGTCTTATGGAACGACTCGAAGAATATTACAGGGACAAGGTCGTATTGCTTACCGGCGGCACGGGCCTGGTAGGCAAGGTCATGATAGAAACGTTTCTACGCCGGCTTCGGGACGTGCGCAGAATATACGTGCTGGTCCGCCCCAAGACCCGGCCCGGAGGTCAGGCCATTTCTTGCGAGGATCGACTGCTGCAAGAGGTCCTCGACTCCCAGGCCTTCGACCCCCTTCGAGAGCAGCTAGGAGGGTCCTTACTGGAGCTTTTCCAGGAAAAGGTCCATGCCGTTTCCGGCGACCTGTCCCTGGATGACATGGGATTGGACCCGGAGACCTATCGCCGGTTGCAGAGAGAGGTGCA
>JADFJI010000241.1 GCA_022566235.1 Chloroflexota bacterium | reverse complement strand
GTCCTCTCCACAGGCCGCAGCCACCAGGATGGCTACCATCACCACAGCCAGCAGTCCAAAGATGGCGCGCCGGCTTCTCACCCTGCTCTTAGTGCTTCTTATACGATCCATTGTAACAATCTCCTATCATCGGCCTTGTAACATTCGGAAGCAGTTGGAAGGCTTTGCAACTCCTTTCTTCTGTGGGTGGTTACATAGAACACCTCCTCGCATCTACGAAAGGAAAGCTGGTAAATCGTTGGGAAGGATACGGGAGGACTGGCGAGATGGGATACACCCGTCGCGAAGGGGCTCTAGAGAGAGATCCCATTGATAGGGGACCCTTGCGTCTCATCATTACGGCCACCGGCAACCTCGCCTTCGATAATCGTGGAGGCGTGTGTAGAAATATCGATGTTTTGATGCATACGAGAAGGATTATACGAGCCAAGATTAAGCCCGTCAACAAACCCCAGGCCAGTAGTCTTCTTTATCAACCACCTCTTTCCGGGAGGCGTTTTTCAGAACGCTGGGATAGGGAGCCCATGAAAGGGGTAATGGCGCCGTCAGTTGGCCAGGGGAGTCAGCCTGAGCAGGGTATCCGATGGTATGCTGGAGACCCACATACTGGTGCCGTCGAAGACCATCTCAGTTGGGTTGAAGTCGATGGGCAGGTTGCCAACCCTTTCACCATCCAAAGTGAGGAGCGCGATGCCGGTGCCCAGGATGGCGGGGCTGTGCCAGTTGGCTACCCAGATATTTCGCCCATCAAAGCCCAGTGCGCCGGGTGGGGCCGCGGTGGGGAAGGTTTCCAGCACCTGGCCCTGTTGATTCAGCTTGGTCACCGTGTTATCACCCATATTGCCCACCCACAGGTCGGTCCCGTCAAATACCAGGGACGCCGGGTTGCTCCCTACCTCAAAGCTGCCCAGGACCATTCCCTCCAGAGATATCCTGGTGACCTGGTTCATCTCCTTTACGGCTACCCATATGGAGTCGTCCGCCAGGACGAGGGCTTGGGGAGTGCCTCCGATGGGGACGGTTGCGACGATGGCCCCGTCCAAAGCTACCTTGATCACCAGGCCATTATCTCTATCGCCCACCCAGAGGTGGCTCCCATCGAAGACCAGGCCTCTGGGATTGCCGTCCAGGTGGACAGTCTGCAAGACGCCCCGGTCAGCCCGGATCCGCATTAGGGTACCATCCTGGCCGTTTGCAACCCACACGTCTCGACCGTCGAATGCCAGGCTCCGAGGCCTCTTTCCGACGGGCACTATTTCCAGTACCTCCCCACCCTCCCCCAGTCTCGTCACCGTGTCATCGAAGGTATTGGTTACCCAGACTCCTTCGCGGTCTATAGCGATGCCGCTGGGCCCGTTGCCCGGGGGCAGAGAACCGAATCTCATGCCATTCTGGAAGTCCCATCTTGCCAGCACGCTCTGACCGGCAAGGGCTGCCCAAAGGTTGGCGCCGTCATAGGCCAGGGAGTAGGGCAGAGAGCTGCCAGTGGTGTACCGGACCTGAAAGGTCCCACTGCCAGACGTCAGTTTCATTACGGTGTCGTTGCTCCGGACACCCACCCACATCGCGTCGTCCACCGCCAGGATGCTCTCAAGCCAGAAATGTTGAAAAAGGGTATCCAGCAGATCGCCCTCCAGGGTGACCTTTATGAGGCTCTTCCTGCCTGCAACCCAGAGGACGTCTCCGACCACCGCCAGGCTCACCGGCTCATCGTTCAGGAAGTACACGTCTAGGGTCGTGCCGTCCAAAGCCATCTTGGTTATGGCATCGATGGACTGATTTGCGATCCAGAGGTCGGTGCCGTCGAAGGCCAGGGCCGAGGGCTGGTTGCCTGCCGGGTAGGTATCCACCAGGGAGCCGTCCAGGTTCAGTTTGGACACTGTGGCCTCGCCACGATTGGCAACCCACAAGTGCCGGCCGTCGAACAACAGGGCGATGGGCTCTATACCCACGGGGAAGGTGCCCAAGACCTTTCCGTCCTCGGCCAGTTTGGTGACGGTACCGTCCCGCTTGTTGGCGACCCAGACGGCCTCGCCGTCGAAGGCCAGGGCCCGGGGCCAGGCGCCTACTTGGAAGGTGCCCAGAAGTTCGCCCTGGGTAGAGAGTTTTGACACCGTACCGTCTCCCAGGTTGGCCGCCCAAATGTAGCGCCCATCGAAGAGGACACTGATGGGCATGGGGCCAACCCGGATATTGCGGGAAAGGGGCATGACCTGAGTGTCGATGCCAGATAGGAGTGAAGCTGAGGGCGGTGAAGCGTCCTCGGATCCGCAGGCCACTGCGACGCCCCCGACTAACAGGAGAACGATCGCAAGTGAGGAGGCTAGATGGCGCAATTCAACTCCGATAACAGGGCGCTACCATATGAACGGAATCCACAAAATTCGATTCCCGGCACTCCTAAAGCACTCTAAGGGGTGGGAAGGTGCATCGAAAGCCTCCGATCAGGAAAGGTGTGTTTAATCTGCGCGGTTAGTGATCGATGCTCAGGCGGGTGCTATTCAGTTCTTTTCGTCTTTGAAATCGATGCGTGCATGAGCCCCATCACAGAAAGGCTTGTTTTTAGATCCACCACATCTACACAGGGTATAGTGTTCGACTGAGGAGCCCTGTGACCTGGGCACATCTGCTAGCTCAATGCCGCCGGTGATCTGGTAAGGCCCGTTCCTGGATACAGTGATCAGAGGCGCTCTATCCTGGTCTTTATACTCAAACCCATCGATGGAATATCTGAGAGCGCCTGAGGGACAGCGCATGACGGCTTTGATTATCTCTTCAGGGTCTGCGGCATCCGGGTCGACGCCGGGCACCCTTCTTACCCGAAAAAAGGCGCAAAATCCCGCGTGGGAGCAGATCCCCCGGTTGTCGTGGATGGTGATTCTCTTACCTACGTGAACATCCCACTTATCCTTGCTTCCGTCGCTCAACCTCTCGTCAGAAAACCCTATCCTGGCATGGGTGCCATCGCAGAACGGCTTGTTGGCCGATCCACCACAACGACATAACGCCATCACCGATTTCGCCTTGATCTCTTCCCCCCTGGAGTTTCGCACGCTCTCAAGGTATCTTACGATGTAAGGGCCGTTTCGAGAGCATTTTATGGTGGGGGAGTTGCTTTTTTGTCCGCTGTCCATCGTCACCTCTTCTACTGCTGGCTAGTACCGCGAAGTTCGAAGGCGTTGCCTCCCGGTTTTCCAGCCTGAGGCCCCTAAATCGCCCACTAAGTCGATGGCGGAAGCAGAATACATGCCATCTAGTGGTTCGTGGAGGACCTCCCTCTCAGTCAATCCTAGCCCCGCTGAGGCACCCAGTCAATTCTGATGCCGCATAGCAGACCTGGAGGTTCTTTGTCGAAGGCAAGCTGGGTTGCCCTCCCGAGACCCTTATCCAATGGCCCGAGTCCTTTGCATCCTTGTATAATGAAGGGTAGGCACCATGGCAACGGAAACCAGAACCGGGGATAAAGACCGCAGGCCCGAGACCCGAAAGGTCACGAGGTCAAGGGTGTCCGTCCTGTACACCAGCCCGGACACCGTCCTGGAGGACTACCGACGGGCGATGGAGCTGGCCGGGTTGGAGGAACACCTGTCCAAAGACACGGCCACCCTGCTGAAGATAAACATCTCCTGGCAGTACTTCTATCCCGCCTGCTCGACCCCTCCCTGGCAGCTGGAGGGGGTCATCAAGTCGCTCCAGGGCCTGGGGTACCGGGAGCTGATAGCTGCCCACAACGGAACGGTGGTAGTGGACGCCCGGGAGGGAGAGGTGAAGAACAAGCAGAAGGTGGTGGTGGACCGGTACGGGCTTCCCAACATGCACCTGGAGGAGGCCCCGGTCCGGTGGGTGCATTACAGGCCAAAGGCTAAGATGCTGGTGCTGGATGAGATCTTCCCCGACGGGATTCGCATCCCGGAGCCGTTCATCGGCAAGAACATAGTCCACCTTCCCACGATCAAGACCCACGTCTTCACCACCATGACCGGGGCGATGAAGAACGCCTTTGGCGGACTGCTGAACCACAAGCGCCACTACACCCACTCGGTGATCCACGAAACCCTGGTGGACCTACTGGCCATCCAGAAGGAGATACACCCGGGCATATTCGCGGTGATGGACGG
>JADFJI010000240.1 GCA_022566235.1 Chloroflexota bacterium | reverse complement strand
TGACGGTCGTTGGACCGGCTGGGCGGGTGGAGGATGTTGTTCAGGATACGTGCCGTTTTATGGGAGGGTCGGAGGAAGACCGCGTGCAAAAGGTCGTCGGGCTGGAGCCGGGCGATCGGTACGAGGCGGGTGAGTTGACGATTACGACATGCCGCTCCCGGCACCCCGAGCCGGGTCTGATCTATCGACTGGCGGATCGTCATACCGGAGCGTCTGTGGGTCTGGCGTGGGATACGGCTCCGGATGCCGGGGTCGCAGACCACGTTGAAGGCGTCGATCTGCTGGTGCACGACGGCGAACAGGGGCTGCAGTACGACCTCGACTGGCACAGGCCCCGGCAAGTTGACGGTGAGACGGCCTTGAAAGTATCATTCCTCTGGCCTGCGGCCCCGAGCGAATGGGCGTGGCGTCAATCTCGAAGAGGGTAGGTGGAGGAGCAGCTATGCAGTATGAGACGATTCTGGTCGAGCGGGAGGGCAGAATAGCGAAGCTCATCCTCAACCGGCCCGAGAAGCTGAACGCCATCAACGATAGAATGGAGTCGGAGTTGGTTGATGCCATCCAGGCGCTGAACGATGATGACGGCGTCGGCGTGGTGGTCCTAACAGGCGCGGGACGAGCCTTCTGCGCCGGCGGCGACATATCCGAGATGCCGGGCGCCGGGGGTGATGGGAAATTCGCCAACTCTAACCCCGAGGAGATCAGGCGTAACTTCAAGAACGCCCAGGCCATAGTCCTGGGGCTTCAGCGAATGCAGAAACCCGTCATCGGCATGATGAACGGGGTGGCGGCGGGGGCCGGGTTCGACCTCTCCTGCGCCTGCGACATACGGGTGGGCTGCCCCAAGTCCCGGTTCCTGGCGGCCTTCATCCGCGTCGGCCTCTTTCCCGGCTGGGGCGGCCTGTGGCTCTACTCCAGGCTGCTGGGCATCCCCAAGGCTGCGGAGATGCTTTTCACCGGCGATTTCTTGGAGGCTGAGGAGGCCTATCGCCTCGGCCTCCTGAACAAGCTGGTGCCAGAGGACGAGCTGGAGCAGGTCACCATGGAGATGGCCGCCAAGATAGCGGCAGGCCCGCCGATAGCGCTGCGCCTCTCCAAACTGATGCTCTACAAGGCCCTGGAGATGGACCTGGAGACCGCCATGCAGATGTCGGCCGCCCTGGAGACCATCACCCTCACATCCCAGGACCACACCGAAGGGGTCGCCGCCTTCAGGGAGAAGCGCAAGGCCAGCTACCAAGGGCAGTAATGAGGACCCTCCACGCCGCGATAGAGATCGAGGCCCCGGCAGAGCGGGTCTGGCAGGTGCTCACCGACCTCGACTCTTATTCCCAGTGGAACCCGTTCTTGCAAAGGATCAGCGGCGTCTTAGAGCCGGATCAATATCTGAGGGTCTTCATCAAGCCGCCCGGGGCCCGGGGCATGACCATCAAACCCCGGGTTATCGCCGTGGAAGAGAACACCGGGTTTAGCTGGATAGGTCACATCCTCTTTCCCGGCATCTTCGACGGCGAGCACTACTTCATCATCGATCCCCTGGATGAGAACCGGTGTCGCTTCGTTCAGGGAGAGCTGTTCACCGGCCTGCTAGCCATCCCCATTCTCTGGCTGATAAGAAAGGGCACCCGCCGGGGGTTCGAGGCTATGAACCAGGCCCTCAAGGCCCGGGCGGAAGAGGTAACCGAGTCCTAGCCCTCTCGGCCCTTAAATACCTTTTGAGGGTGCTGCTGTCGTTGCACCGAAAATAGTCCCTATGTTTCATGTGTCATCCTGAGCGGAGCGAAGGATCTGGGGCGGCGGTTCCCAGCCCATCTTATTAGATTCTTCGCCCCGATTTATCGGGGCTCAGAATGACAAGGCCTATTTTCTGAGGAATGAACGATATGAAGCCTCTGGGCTAGGAGTAACCCTTTTCCCAGGCCTCCAGTATCTCCGAGGAGTCCACGACCCACACCAGCCGCTCCATGAACTTCATCGCGTCCTCGTGGAGCTCGGGTTGTCGGGAACCCACCAGGTCTCGTGGTATCACCGGAAAGAACCCCAGCTGAATCCCGGTCCACGAGGTAGGCAGGATTCCCACCTCGGTGGCCACCCCGGTGGATATAACGGTCCTGATGCCGTGGCTCCGCAGCAGCAGCTCGAAGTTGGAGTGGACAAAGGTGTTGGTGCGGTATTTGTTGATGATTATATCCCCATCCTGGGCCTTCAGCTCATCTATCGTCTGACAGCCCCAGGTCCCTAGAATCGAGGGGTTGGCCTGGTCTTTCTTAGCGGGGTCGCTTACCATGGCCCACCTCTTGCTGACCATCGGGTCGTCGTAGCTTCCGAAATCCGGTAGGTCCGTGTAGTTGGTCTGCCACACCTTCACCCCGTGCCCTCGGGCCTGCGCGACGAACTTCACCAGCCCGTCGAGGAAAGAGGAAACATCGATGGCCTCGCCCCCTCGCCGGAATGCTCCCCCCTCGGTCAGAAAGTCGTTTTGCATATCGTGGACCATGACCACGGTGTGCTTCGGGTCGACCATCTCCGCCACCGTCTCGAAGACCTGCCGGCCCTGGAAAGTGTACATATGTCGTGAGACCTCCTTCGTAATATCCTCCATCGCCACGGGCCCGAGGGCCGAGAACGCGAGCATCTTACACGACTGCTCCGCCTATGTCAGTACGGAGAGGTATCACGCCCGGCCCCGATCACTCCCACCGGAACAGCCGTACGGCCAGGGAGAAGGCTATCACCGTCCACACCCCCAGCCCCAGGAACTCCCAGGGGATTTCGGTGATGCCGGCGCCCTGGACCGATACCTCCCGTAGGCCATCGGCCAGGAAGGTCAGGGGGAAGAACTGGACGATCTTCTCCAGGGCCCCGGGCAGCACGTCGGTGGGAAAGAACACCCCCGACATGAACATCATCGGCAGAGCGATGATGTTGGCCAGGGGCGCTCCCACCTCCTCGTTCTTGGCGAAGCCGGACACCGCAAAGCCGATGGAGATGAAGAGGGCCCCTCCCAGCACGGCCAGCAGAAATATCACGCCGATGTTTCCCACGACCTCTACATCGAATACAACAATCGCCACCGCCAGTAGCACGATGGTCTGCAGGACGGAGATTATCAGGCGGGTTATCACCTGGCCCACCAGGAAGTTGTAGGGTCGGATCGGGGCCGCTTTCAGCCGCCGCAGCACCCCCTGCTGACGGTACTGGATAAGGGTGAAGGTCACACTGAATATCCCCATCTGCATGATGGACATGGCTACTATGCCCGGGACCAGGAAATCCACGTATTCCAGTCCCCGGCTGTCCACCGCCTGGCTCTCGAAGGCGAAGAGCTGGGCCGTTTCCGTGAGGCGGAGGGTGATATCATCCAGGATTCCCCGCACTATGGCGCTGCCGACCTCCGCCTCCTGCTGACTACCCTCGGCGCGAAACGATTGCACGGTGGCAACCGTTCCTGTTTCCCCCAGAGCGGCCGGAAGGATGATTACAAGATCCCGGTCCCCGTCCTCCAGGGCCTCCAATTCATCTTCCCGGGAGCCCACAGTAATCTCCAGGACGTCAGAGCCCTGGAGGGCCTCTATCAAGTCTCTGGACACTGGGTTCTGGGCCTCGTCCACCACCCCCATGTCTACCCTGGAGAACTCGCCGAAGTTGATCAACCCGAAGATAAGCATGAGCAACAGCGGTAGGAACATGGTCCAGAAGATCGCCTGCCGGTTGCGAAAGTACATCTTCAGCGCCACGATGGTCAGGGTTACAGTAGGGTTCACGTCAGTTCTCCCGTAGACTCTTCCCCGTGAGGCTTAAGAAGACATCTTCCAGATTGGCGGCCCTGGACGTCTTTTGATTGTGGAATCCCGTGGCCAGCAGATCGTCGATCAGGTTGTCGGGGCTCTTCATCGCCACGATGACCCCTCTATCGATGATGGCCACCCTATCGCACAGCTCCTCCGCCTCCTCCATGTAGTGGGTGGTCAAAAATATGGTCTTGCCCTCGGTCTGAAGCGTCTTTATCAGGCCCCACATGTGCCTCCGAGCCTGGGGGTCGAGGCCCGTGGTCGGCTCATCCAGGAACAGGACCAGGGGGTCGTTCACCAGGGCCGTGGCTATAGAGAGCCGCTGTTTCTGCCCCCCAGATAGCTCCTTAT
>JADFJI010000239.1 GCA_022566235.1 Chloroflexota bacterium | reverse complement strand
CTATACGGTTAGCGGCCGCCCGGGTATACAGTCCCGTAAGGGGATCCATCCCCAGATCGCTGGGTGCGTAGGGTCTATCGCCGGTTACATTTACCACAGAATAAGTATATTTATATACGTATATATATATAACTATATATCATCTCGATGCAATTGTACTTTACTTCACTAACTATGTCAATGGGTTTTGTGATGAGTTTCCCAGAAGGTTTTACGGAGGGGTTGAGAGACGAGTCTAGGAGCGAGCCCAACAATGACTAAGGGCACCCGCCCCCGCAATGTCACCCCGGCATATAGGAGTGACCAAGGGAAACCTGCACACCGGGTGGGTTAACTAAGCTTCTTCGATCCACTGGCCCCAAGAGGTGCGCCTGTAAAGTCGATTATCTGTGTCAACCAACCAGATTTCTAGTTCGGGAAAAGCGTCTGATATTCTTCTCCAAGCCACCCGATGTTGCTTGGCACGGGCTGGCAATCCGATCTCAGCCAGACACGACAGTGCCAGAATGCAGTGAACCGCTCCGTCATTTAATCGTGATACGATCCTGAAGAACGCTTCATAGAAATCTTTAGCTCGTACCGATCCAGCCTTTTTGTACCCAATGGCCTCAATGTGGTAGGCCTCG
Source organism: Chloroflexota bacterium (assembly GCA_022566235.1). Classification (GTDB taxonomy): domain Bacteria; phylum Chloroflexota; class Dehalococcoidia; order Plut-88900; family Plut-88900; genus JACZVB01. The sequence continues at coordinate 3,525 of JADFJI010000239.1, read as the reverse complement.
TCATCTCTGGTAGCTATGATGTCCACCCCGGTTTGGCCGTGTTTTTTTTGGGGAGTCAGTGAGTAACCTTCTTTCTGCAATATTTCTCTGAGGCAGTCCTCTACTTGGGCATTGCTCACTGGTGCTTGTATTTCGACCTCCTTATTATTCAGCACCTCTTTTGGGAACTGCTTTGTTCGGTATTGCCATTGTGTTGTAAATAGGTAGCTGTCACCTAGACAGGCCAGCATTCAGAAAACAGAAACTCAAGCGGAGTCCGTCTAAGAAGCAGTCTCGGCCCGCCAGGCCTGGGCCACCGCCTCGGCAACCGCAGGCACCACCGCGAGGTTCAAGGCGTAGGGGATGATCTCCTCGGGGGTCGGCTCGGGGATACACTCGGCTATCGCCCTGCCGGCGGCGATCTTCATACCCATTGTGACCCTGGTAGCCCGGACATCCAGGGCGCCCCGGAAGATGCCCGGGAAGCCCAGGACGTTGTTGACCTGGTTGGGGAGATCGCTTCTGCCTGTACCGACCACCCTAGCCCCACCCCTCTTAGCCTCTTCGGGCATTATCTCCGGGTCGGGGTTGGCCATGGCGATGACGATGGCGTCTTTGTTCATGGTCCGAATGTCATCGGCGTCCAGAATGCCCTTGGTAGACAGGCCGATGAATACGTCCGCTCCCTTTATCCCATCGTGGATGGTGCCTTTCACCATCTCCGGGTTGGTGGATTCGGCAATCTTCTCCTTCATGGAGTTCAGGTTATCCCTTCCCTTGTAGATGGTCCCCCGGGTGTCCACCAGGATGATGTTGGTGGTGCCCATCTCCTGAAGGATCCGGGCGCAGGCGATACCGCTGGCACCGGCCCCGCTGAACACCACCTTGATCTCCTTAAAGTCCTTTCCTACGGCCTTGAGGGCGTTTATCACCGCGGCCAGGACCACTACGGCGGTTCCGTGCTGGTCGTCGTGAAAAACAGGGATGCCCAGGTCCTGAAGGGAATCCTCTATATAGAAGCACTGGGGCGCCTTTATATCCTCCAGGTTAATACCCCCGAAGGTGGGGGCCAGGTTTCTGACGATCATGATTATCTCATCCGGGTCCTGGGTCGCCAGGCAGATGGGCCAGGCATCTATCCCGGCCAGCTCCTTGAAAAGAACGGCTTTGCCCTCCATCACGGGCATGGCGCCCTCGGGCCCGATGTTGCCCAGGCCGAGAACGGCGGAGCCGTCGCTGACCACCGCCACCATATTACCCTTGTTGGTCATCAGGTAGGCTTTCTCCTTGTCCTTGGCCACCTCCAGGCTCACCTGTGCGACACCGGGTGTGTAGGCCAGGGACATGTCCAGCGCCGAGGTCAAGGGCACCTTGGAGGCCATGCTGATCTTGCCTCGACTCTTCAAGTGCATCTCGATCGCCATCTTGCCGTAATCCATTAGGTAATGCCTCCGATTTTCGGCCTATGAACAAAAAGGGAACCCAGGGACCTGCTTAACCAAGAAGGCTCGCTGCTGAATTTTACAGGGCTCCAGCGGCAACCTTGGCTATATCCTCGTCCTCCTGGGCCGATGCGCCGCTCACCCCGATGCCGCCTATGACCTGATCGCCCCGGGTTAAGGGCAAGGCCCCCTGTCCCAGGACTATGTGTCCCCCCTGCATTGCCAGGAGGCTCTGGAACACAGGCATCGAAGCCCGGTCCGTCAGGTCGCCGCTGGGGACACCGAAGTTGGCCGAGGCAAAGGCCTTGCCCCGGCAGACGTCGGCGGTGAACCACCCCGCTCCGTCCATGCGGAATCCGGCCTTGAAATCGCCCCTGGAATCCACCACCGCTACACTGACCGCCAGTCCCAACCTCTTGGCCTCCGCCTTGGCGGCCTCCAAGACCTTTTCAGACTCCGTCAGGCTTATCGACATCGGGGTTCCTCCTACCTTCCGGGCCCGCCCGAGGGCCACGCTGATATCTGCTGTCAGGTTTTCGGGACGCAGATACTCTACCCGACACCCGCGCCGATGGCAAGACGAGCAAGCCTCATGCGTATCCCGCACAAAAAACCAGAAAACGTGCCGATTATGCCTGGGTGTGTGCAATAATTTGACAATAGGAGTTTTCTGAGACTAGAATTTCCTATAAAGACTTTTTTCAAGAGAAAGAGAAGCTAGTACCCCTCGACAGACCGGGGGCCAGTCCCGAGGATGAAAATAGATACATATGCTTAGAATCAGATTGCGTCGGGTAGGTGCAAAACACAACCCCAAATACCGAGTTGTAGTAGCCGACTCCAGGTCTCCCAGGGATGGGGCCTTCGTGGAGATTATCGGCCACTACGACCCGATCCCGGACCCTCCTAAGATCGTCATCGATGAAGAAAAGGCGCTGAAGTGGTTACGACAGGGTGCCCAGCCCAGCGATACCGTGGCCAAGTTTCTAAAACGGATGGGCACCTTAGAAAGGGTGAAGGAGCGGTGAAGGAGCTTATCGAATACATCGCCAAGTTCATCGCGGACTCGCCTGACGAGGTGAAGGTGACGGAAGTTGAGGAAGAGGACCGGATCGTCATAAGGCTAGAGGTGGCCCCCGACGATAAGGGCAAGGTCATCGGCCGCGAGGGTAGGGTTGCCCAGGCCATGCGGACTCTCCTCAGGGTAGGCGCCGTGAAACGGGGCGTCAGGGCCGTGCTGGAGATAGTCTAACCGCCCCGCAGCAGACCAGCAGCCTACCTATCTACCTCATCCTTCCTGCTTCCCTTGTCCCGCAGGCGGGACCCAGGAGAAGGACCGGAAGGCCAATACGGCCCTCTGACCCTGCTACTGCGGGGGCATGGTGGTCTTCATCCCAGTGAACATGCAGCAGAAGCTCGGACCCCGAGACAAAGACACGTCCCCCCAACCCCATCCTGACCCGAACCTGATCACCATCGGCAAAGTGATAAAGGCCTTCGGGCTGAAGGGTCAGGTGATGGTGGAATCCCTCACCGAGTTCCCCGATAGGTTCGCCCCCAACAGCGCCGTATTGATCAGGGGACGCCGTTACACCATATCGAAGTCCCGGAGCAACAGGGGTCGCTGGACCCTGAAGCTGGAGGGGATAGACCACCTGGACGAAGCCAGGAAGCTGCGGGGGGAGCTTCTACAGATCGAGGCTTCAGACCTCCGGCCCCTCCCCCTGGGCGAGTATTACCGGTTCCAGATCCTGGGGTTAGAGGTCGTTACGCCCTCTGGGGAGGCCCTGGGCCAGGTTACCGACATCCTGCAGACCGGCGCCAACGATGTTTACGTCGTCACTGGGACCGGGAAGGAGCGCCTGGTACCGGCCCTGCCGGACGTCATCCGGGAAGTGGACCTGGGGGCGGGGAAGATGGTGGTGGAGCTGCCCGAAGGGCTGCCCTGATTGGCCTCGATAGCCAACTGCTCGCCTTGATAACAGGAAGTGGCCATGGCCGCTTCATACACGGGTTCCTTATTCTGCTCCCAGGAGTACCAAAGGAGGATGGGAGACGTCCTACAACCCCAAGCTCTTTTAGCACCTCTCTAACATGCCACACG
>JADFJI010000238.1 GCA_022566235.1 Chloroflexota bacterium | reverse complement strand
TAGATCAATGCTGCCTTGGTACGGCGGAGCGAATGTGTCCCGTATTCCTCAGGGCGCAGTCCAATCGCCGTAATCCATTCATCGACCAATCTCGCGTACTGTCGGGTGCTTAGGTGCCCGTCGCGGTCAACTCGGCTTGGGAACGCGTAGTCGTCGATAGTGCCACCACGACGTTCGAGCCACGCGAGCAGACTTGCTCTCGTGTCTGCGGTGATCTCGAACTGGACCGGCCGACCGGTCTTCTGCTGGATCACCATTGATCGGGCCCTTATTGCCGGGCCTGAAACAAGCGATCCAATCTTCATTTTGACGAGGTCGCAACCGCGAAGCTTGCTGTCGATTGCGAGGTCAAACAAAGCCCGGTCGCGCATCCGCCCTTCGCTATCTAGGAAAAAGCGGATCAACCAGATTTGCTTCACTTTGAGCGCTCGTTTGGCGCCGACCTGCTTGCCTGCATTCCAGGCCGGCCGACCTTTGGCGAGTGGGTCGTACCTTGAGATACCCATGACATTTCTCCCTTTGGCCAACATGGCCAGTAGAGAGATAGTGGGGGCCGGAACCGGAAAGGCAGCTTTCGGTCGACACCGAGCGGATAGCTGCCGATCGTTCGATCTCGGTCCAAAGGCCTTCACTCAACAGACGGAAAAAGGCTAGATCGGCAGCGGTTTGACCCGTTCTTGCGAAACCACCTGGGTATTGCGATAAGTCCGGTGGGGGAAGCGTGGACAAGAGAGCACTCACCGAACGCGACATCTGCACGAAGTTCATCACACCGGCCATTAAGGCCGCTGGGTGGGACATCCAAACGCAGGTTCGCGAGGAGCTGAGCTTCACCAAGGGCCGGGTGATCGCCGGGTTCGCCCGCGGGTATCAGGACCGGTGGGTGAACATCATGGGCCAGCAGTACAAGGCCATCGCCGCCCAGTCCGACGAGAGCGCAGGAGATACCCACAACAGAGAGATCTTCGAAGAGATGTTCCACATAATAAAGAAGGCGTGGACCGAGGATGCCTTCGAATATGACGGCAAGTATTACAAAGTCCCTTACCCTTACAAGGAGGGGATCAGAGATTGGCCCGCACAGAAGTGGACCAACACTCACGGCGCCCCCGGCGAGCTGGACGAAGAAGGCGTGATTAGAAAGGTGTGTGTCGTCCCCAAGCCCTACCAGCAACCTCACCCACCCATTTTCAACGCTTTCTCCGTCAGTGAGAGCACCATTCGCTGGGCTGCCAAGGAGGGCACCATTCCCCACATCCAGGTCTCCATCCCCGAGTCCTTCAACAGGCTGTGTAATGTCTACAAGGATGTGGCAGCGGAGAACGGCCGGGACTTGAAGCTAGGCGAGAGCGTGGGGGCCAACCGTTGTGTCTACATAGGTAAGAATTACGAGGATGCCTACAAATTAGCTACCAAGACCATGGGCTGGAGCTATGCCGTCTACTACAACCAGTTCGGCTTTGCTGAAGGGTTCCGATACCCGGGTGAGGATTCCCCCAGACCCCTGAGATTCAAAAATGCCGAGGAAGCCACCAAGCGGCTCGTAGACCAAGGATATGGTATCGTCGGCACGGTAGACGATATCAAACGAAGCATAGAAGCCTTGAAACGATGTCACGCCGACGGCGATCTCGAATGGCTCGGGCTGTCCTTTGACCAGGGCATGTTACCCATAGATGAGTTGCTGGAGCAGATCGAGTGGTTCGGCACCAAAATCATGCCGGAGTTCCAAGGCTAGTCTGACTGCCCGGTCAAAACGTCCTGCCCGGATAAAGCAAGAGGAGGCCACAATAGAGTAATGACCACCCTAGAGGTCGAAAACAGATCTGAAATGAAGCCCACCCTCCCCAGCCGTTACTATTACGGCCCGGATATCTATGAGCTGGAGAAGGAGCGGATCTTCTATAGCTCCTGGATATGCGCGGGACGGGCCGAGCAGGTACCAAATCCCGGCGACTTCTTCCGGTGCGCCGTGGCCGATGAGAGCGTCATAATCGTGCGCGACAAGGCCGGCAGCATCAACGCCTTCTACAACGTCTGCCGCCACAGGGGCAACAGGCTCTGCACCGAGGACTCGGGGCGTTTCAAGGCAGGGGCGCTGGCGTGTCGGTATCACGGCTGGACCTATGCCCTGGACGGCAAGCTGATCGCCACTCCCAACATGGTGGACGCAGATCGGTTTCGCAAAGAAGACTTCTCACTGTACCCGGTAGCGGTGCAACTCTGGGAAGGGTTTATCTTTATAAACCTCTCTTCTGAACCGGAGCCCTTCACCCCAGACCTGGGTAAAGTCGGGCCCAAGCTGCACCGCTACAACCTGTCCAATCTAAGGCTAGGGTATCGGAAGGTCTACGACATAAAGGCTAACTGGAAGCTGGTAATCGAGAACAACGTGGAGTGCTACCACTGCCCCGGGGTGCACCCGGAGCTGTGCGAGATACAACCAGGATTTAAAAGCGGGATAATTGGGCAAGAGGAGGCAGACGGTGCCTATCTGGTGGATGGCGGCAGCACCTATTCCACCTCGGCCAAGACCACAAGACCCTTGATCAGCACCATTACTAAGGAGGACGAAGCGCGGTTTAGAAGCGTCACCCTCTATCCCAACTTATTCCTCGGCCTTCTTCCCGAGCATGTCTTCGTATTCTACAAGTGGCCCGTGGGCCCCAAGGAGACCAGGCTGGTAGTCGAGTGGCTCTTTGAGCCCTCTACTATAGAGACCCCGGGCTTCGACCCTAGTGATACTGTCGATTTCCTGGACATGGTCCTTAGTCAAGACTGGGACATTTGTGCAGATGTCCAGATGGGTATACAGTCCAGGGCTCACCACTCGGGTGTCTACTCCCTCCAGGAGCAGCTGCCATACAAGTTCAATCAGTGGATTTTAAAGCGGCTGGAGGGCTAGAATACAAAGGGCCCAGGGGAAACGGTCATAACGCAGGCAGGCCCTTCGGGGGCCCGAGGCCATACAAGAGTTCCAGAGGCCATAGGATCGGCGATTTAGCAGGCTGTGACATCCAGTAGCGAGACACAGCCAAACTGCGCTCCAGGAGGAATCAAATGGCGTACAAGGGAAAGGTCATATCCGGCGACTGCCACATAGACATACCATGGTTGCCAGCGGACCTCTTTACCTCAAAAAGCCCGGCCCATCTGAGAGACCGGATGCCCCGTGTGGTGGAGACCAGCGACGGGTCACAGTGGTTTACCGAGGACTCGCTCCTGGGCTGGGTGGCCGGCGCAGGCCTGGGCCTTCGCCCAGGTGGCTGGGACCCGTACGTGCCTGGAGCATCCCGACGCCTTGATGCTATGGAAGAGAGGGCCAGTTTCTACTCCGATGGGCAAAAGGGCCTGTTGCATCCCACCACCCCCGAGTTACGCATCAAGGACCAGGATATCGACGGAGTCAGCGGTGAGGTGATCTACGGGGTCCTGGGGCTGGCCGGCGGCCTCGGCCCCGACGATCCCGACGAAATAGGCATGGGAGGCGGCGATTCCCCCGGTGCCGGCTACGGAATATCCGACCCCGAGGTATCCACGGCAGCATATGATGTCTACAACGACTGGCTGGGGGACTTCTGCAAGACCAACCCCGACCGCTTCGTCGGGCTGGCGTGCCTCAGCGGCCACGATCCTCAAAAGGCTGCCAGTCAACTAAGGCACGCTGCGGAGATTGGGTTGAGGGGGGCCGAGCTCAACGTCTCCGCCGTCGAGGAGCCGATATACCACGATAACTGGGATGTCCTTTGGGCGGCTGCCGACGAATGCAACATGTCCATCTCTTTTCACACAACCGGCCTGAATCCCAGGGTGCCCAAAAAATCCGATAGGGAGAAGTATAAGATGACGTACAACGCCATCAACCTCACCCAGTTTCAGCTGTCCGGGGCCGAGTTCCTATCGAGTATCTCCTTCTCCGGGGCCTGTGCCCGCTTTCCTAACTTCAAATTCGTCCTGGGCGAGTGCGGCATCGGGTGGATTCCCTACATCCTCCACCGCATGGACGAGGAGTACGAAAAACAGTTCTTCCACCTGGAGCTAGGCTCCAACCCCAGCGAGTTCTGGCGCCGTCAAGGCGTCTCCACCTTCCAGCACGAGTTTGTGACCAATGAGATGGTCGACCTTATCGGGGAGGACAACATTATCTGGGGCTCCGACTATCCCCACCCAGACGGCATATGGCCC
>JADFJI010000237.1 GCA_022566235.1 Chloroflexota bacterium | reverse complement strand
ATGGCGGAGGAACCCGTCTGGCCCTCGCCAAAGGGCTCCTCCAGCTCCAGTATCTCGGTGCGCTGAAGCCCCCTGACCTCGGTGGCGAACTTCTCCAGCGAGGCGGCAACCAGGGCCAGGGTCATGACGAACTCCGCGTGGATGTCCCTCTGGATGATCTGGCTCGATATCCGGGCCGGCCTCAGGCCCAGCCTCTCGCATACAAGCTCCTCGATACGGGGCGATACCAGGGCATAGGTGCCCACCGCCCCCGATATCTTGCCCACGGCGACGGTGGTGCGGAGCCTACCAAGCCTCTCGGCGTTGCGGCGCATCTCATCGACCCACAGGGCCAGCTTGAGGCCGAAGGTGATGGGCTCGGCGTGGACCCCGTGGGTGCGGCCTATCATCACCGTATCCCTGTGCTCTATGGCCCGTCTCTCCAGGGCCTCCAGCAGCAGGTCTACATCCTTGATCAGCAGGTCGGTGGCCTCCGCCATCTGGAGGCTGAGGGCGGTATCCCATATGTCAGAGGTGGTGAGGCCCAGATGGAGGTATCGGGACTCCTCTCCCAGGCTGGGGTAGACGGCCCTGAGAAAGGCCGTCATATCGTGCTGAGTCTCTTTCATCGCCTCCTCGAAGACCGCCAGGTCATAGCGGGCCCTGCGTATCTTCTCCACCGCCTCGAATGGGATGACCCCTTCCTGGGCCCAGGCCTCGCAGACCGCGATCTCCACCTGGAGCCATTTATCGAACTTGGCCTCGTCGCCCCAGACCCGGTTCATCTCGGGCCTGGAGTATCTCGGGATCATCAGCGTTTGCCCTCGGCCAACCCCCGCCGGTACTCCTCATGGGCCTGGGCGATTTTGGGGTACTTTAGCCCCAGGATCTGGGCCGCCAGATAGGCCGCATTCTTGGCCCCGGCGGTCCCGACCGCGACTGTGGCCACGGGGATTCCTCCCGGCATCTGGACGATGGCCAGCAGGGCGTCTTCCCCTTTGAGATCGGTGGTGGGCAGGGGCACCCCGATAACCGGCAATGTCGTCCAGCTTGCCAGGACCCCGGGCAGGTGGGCCGCTCCACCGGCCGCGGCAATGAGCACCTCCAGGCCCCGGTCCCGGGCCGTCTTTCCGTACTCCCGGGCCTTTTCCGGGGTGCGGTGGGCCGAGATTACGTTCACCTCGTATTCTATGCCCAGCCGCTCCAGGACTGCCGTAGTTTCCTTTACATAAGGTTCGTCAGACTTGCTCCCCATAATCACGCCTACAAGCGGCATCACAACCCCCTAACCATGTCTAAGAAAAGTCTCATAGGCCCCAGTTTGTTTCTAACGTCGGTGTATTCCCGGTCCCCGCGGATCGTTTTGCACGCCATCCTCCAGGGCAACTGGTGGCGCTTGAGCCACTGGAAATAGAGAAATGGCGCCCAGTTGAAGATGGTCAGCATCGCCGCCGCGACCCTGCGCTCCGGCATGATATCCCGGTCCACCACTCCCTGATAACCCCCTAGGCCGGAGGCCTCGGTGCCCAGGGCCCTTAGCAGCGCGGACGATGCGATTTTTGCGCTCTTGATAGCGTAGTAGATTCCGTCGCCGCTGAACGGGTCTATCAGGCCCGCGGCATCCCCTATCAGTAGGCCCTGGCCGTTCTGTATACTCATGCCGGGCCGGCGCAGGGGCAACCTGTGGCCCTTGAGCCGGCGTACCCGGTAGTCACCCAAGCGCTGAGAATCGATGAACCTCTCATAGTACTTCTTGAGACTACGGGCGTATTGTACATCCCCGATCACTCCTATGGAGAGATGGTCTTCCTTGGGAAAGACCCAGGCGTATCCCCCCGGTATCACGCCCACGTCTATCGTCGCTATCGATTCCCACCGGGCCAGGATGGACTCGGGCACCTGGATCTCGGCCTCCAGAGCCACGCACATTTTAGGGTTTCTCATCAGCCCCAGATGTCGTGCCACGATTCCATTCGCCCCATCCGCTCCCACAATAAAGCGGCCCCTGACCGGCTGGCCTTTGCCCTCGAGGACTATGTGCCCGTTCACCTGTTGTATATCCGTGACCTTAGCGTCCTCGAGCAGCCGGGCCCCGGCTCCGACGGCCCTTTCGGCCAGGAGCAGGTCAAACCTGTCCCGCATCACCATGTAGGTCAGGGGCTCGGGATAGTACCGGGTGAACCCGTGCCCCTGCCTGAAGGTAACCTCTCCTCCGTATACTACCCTCTCCGTCACCTGGGAGATGTCGAAATCGAGAAGGGTTGCCGCCCGGAAATTCACCCCGCCGCCACAGGTCTTGTACCTGGGCATCTTCTCTTTTTCCAGGATGACCACATCGGCCCCGGCCCGGGCCAGCTCGTACCCCAGCACCGAGCCCGCAGGCCCCGCCCCTACGATTATTACATCGTGAATCCTGGTCATGGTCGATGACACTTACTTAACGTACAGCTCGGGTTTCAGCATGCCGTTTCGAGGAGCTGGGGCAGCAGCAAGAAATTCCCGTAAGGCTCCATTCATAAGGAACGTTATAAATCTAATTTGGCTATGTCCCTCCGGTAATGGCCCCCCTTGAAGCGGACCCGGTCCACGTTGCGATAGGCCGAGGCCCGGGCCTGGGCCAGGTCTGCGCCCCGGCCCACCACGCTCAATATTCGGCCCCCGGCGGTGACAATCGCGTGGCCGTTGCCCTCCGGCGGCTCCGCCAGGGACGTGCCGGCCTGAAAGACCAGCACATCCTTTTCCAGGGACTCCAGCCCCGTGATGGGGAACCCCTGGGAGTAGGGTCCCGGGTATCCTCCAGAGGCCATCACCACAGCCACGCAGGCCTCTTCGCTCCACCGCACATCGATCTCGGCCAGACGCCCTTGTACAACGGCCACCATTATATCCACCAGGTCCGTTTCCAGTCGAGGGAGGATCACCTGGGTCTCTGGGTCCCCTAAGCGAACGTTGAACTCCAGGACCTTGGGCCCCTGGGCGGTGATCATCAGGCCTCCGTACAGGACCCCTCGATAGGGAACCCCCTCTGCGGTCATGGCATGCACCACCGGGGCCATTATCTCTTCGCATATCCGCTGGGCCGTCCCAGCGTCGATGAACTCCGGCGGGCTGTAGCTCCCCATTCCACCGGTGTTGGGCCCCATGTCCCCGTCATTGACCCTCTTGTAGTCGCAGGCCATCACCAGGGGCGTTACCGTCTCGCCATCGGTGAAGGCGAAAACGCTGACCTCCCTCCCCGAGAGACATTCCTCTATTATGATCTTCTCCCCCGCAGGGCCGAAGACCCGGGCCTCCATAGCGTCGCTAATGGCATTCATCGCCTCTTCCCTGGTCTGGGCTACCGTAACCCCCTTGCCCGCAGCGAGGCCGTCGACCTTGACCACCACGGGCGGCTCTACGCTATTCACATATTCCCGGGCCTCGCCTGCCGAGGAGAAGGCCCGGCCCCGGGCGCAGGGGATGCCGTATTTGGACATCAGCTCCTTGGCAAATATCTTGGAGGACTCCAGGCGGGCTGCATGACGGCTGGGGCCGAACACCGGCAACCCAAGTTCGTTGAAACGATCGACGATTCCCCCGGCCAGGGGGGCCTCGGGCCCTACGACGGTCAGGCCGATTCGATGCTCCTTGGCCGCGGCAGCCAGACCTTCGATATCCGAGGAAGCGATCTTCAGGTTGCGGGCCAGGGTAGCTGTGCCGGCGTTTCCCGGTGCTACGTACAGCTCATCGGTCTTGGGGCTCTGGCGAAGTTTCCAGGCGAGGGCGTGCTCCCGGCCCCCATTGCCAACTACCAGGATGTTCACTTATCGCCAGTCCCCCGGCCCCGTTTGCTTCTCTTTGCCCTGCTCGGAGGCAGGGACTTTACATAAGAGTAACCCATCTCGATCCAGGGGATCACATCGTCAACCTTCGGCGGATTGGCCACCTGGAATCGAGTCCACTGGCCGAAGCTTCGACCAGCCCCTATGGGAAAATCGGTGGCGCCGTGATCCCTGATGGCCCGCTCTCTGTCAGCGAGAGGGAGCTTGGTTACAAGGGAGTCGTCCCGGATAAAGGCGAACATCCGATTTTGGTACAGGTAACAGATGCTGCCGAACATCTCCTTGCTTGTGACCCGGGGCCAGGGTAGCAGATGCAAGTCCAACTGGTCTTTCAACTCAAGCGAATAGGCCATCTACTCCCACTCTATTGTGGAGGGGGGCTTGCTGGAGATG
>JADFJI010000236.1 GCA_022566235.1 Chloroflexota bacterium | reverse complement strand
CACGCCGCCGCTACCCTGGACAAGCTATCGGGCGGGCGGTTAATACTGGGGGTGGGGTCGGGAGGGGGTGCCCCGGAGGGGTACCAGGCCTACGGAGTGCCCCTGGAGGAGCGGGGCCGGCGCTCCGACGAGATCCTGGAGATCATGACGGCCCTCTGGACCGGGGAGCCGGTCTCCTTCGACGGTGTACACTACAGCTTCTCCGAGTACACCCTGGGGGCGAGGCCTGTGCAGCGGCCTCATCCCCCCATCTGGCTGGGGGGCGAGGCCCCGGCGGTGGTGAGGAGGGTGGCCCGGTGGGGCCAGGGATACTTTCCCGCACACAAATCGCCGGCTGAGTGCGCAGGCCTGTATGACAGGGTCCAGGTCCTTCGACGGGAATATGGCCGGGAGTCGGTGGAATTCACGAATGCGGCCTACCTCTACGTCAATCTGGCCGAGAGCGGTGAGTTGGCCCTGAAGGTGACCAAAGAGGTCCTGCTGGAGCGGTATACCTATCCCGTGACCCATCTGAGGCTCGGGGCCACCTGCATCCTGGGCGCCGTCGATGACTGCGTGAGGCTATTGAAGGAGTATCAGGCCGCGGGGGCCGCTCACATCGTCCTGGACCCCACCTGCCCTAAGGAGGAGGTCCTGCCCCTGCTGGAGAGGGTCTCCCGGGAGATTCTGCCCCATTTCAAGTAGTGGGCCCCGTTCATATTTGTGAAAGGCAGATGCATACTTCCGACCCGCTCCTCCTCGTCTAGCTAGGCTCACGGCGCGTCCTTGGAACTCTCAAATCAATAAATTCAACAAAGCCCGCCAGTTTCAGTAACCTCCTCAGAGGGATTCCAAAGTCCCGGCGGGTCGGGACTTTGGCGGGGGTATGGGGGTACTCCCCCATATTTATTCCCCCCCTCTCCCTTGATAAGGGAGAGGGGGATAGAGGGGGTGAGGGTTTTGATAGAGGCTCTTATAAGAACAGGATATTAGAGGAGACGACTAATGACTGACATACGTTTCGGGGTCACCTATTCGGAGAGGAAGGACTTCTCAGACCTGCCGGACTACGCCCGGAGGGTCGAGGAGCTGGGCCTGGACTCCATCTGGGTGACGGAGAACATCACCTCCGACGCCCCGGCCCTGGAGTGCTTCACGTCCATGTCCTTCATGGCGGCCCACACCAGCAGGATGACCATCGGCACGTCGGTCCTGTTGCTGCCCCTGAGGAATCCGGTGCTGGTGGCCCAGACGGTGAACAGCCTGGACGTGCTTTCGGGGGGAAGGGTGGTGCTGGGTGTGGGGGTGGGGAACGCAGGCCCGGACTTCGACGCCTACGGGGGCGATTCACACCATCGGGCGGGCCGTGCCGATGAGTCTTTGGAGATCATCAAGAGGTTGTGGACCGAGTCCTCGGTGACCCATGATGGCAAGCACTTTCACCTGAAGGACTACACCCTGGTGCCCCGCCCCCTTCAGAAACCCCATCCGCCTATCCAGGTTGGGGGCAGCGCCGACGCGGTGCTGAGGCGCGCCGGCAGGTTCGCCGATGCCCTCGTACCCGTGGGCAAGACTCCGGAGCAGGCAAAGTCTCTGTTTGAGAAGGCCGAGGCCTATGCCCGGGAGTATGGCCGGGACCCGTCCTCCATGGCCAGGGTGATGCATATCTTCCTGTGCCTCGCCGGCAGTCCTGAGGAGTCATCCCGTATCTCCGGCCAGGTGCTGACCGAGAGATACCAGAGCTCCACCGCCCTGGCGGCGGACGGCCCCTTCCTCTTCGGCACCCCCGAGGATGCGGGCCGGGTCGTGCAGGCCTTCGTAGACATCGGGGTGAAAGAGTTCGTTTTCAACATGACCTGCCGTCCGGAAGAGGCCATATCCCAGGTGGAGACCTTCGCCACGGAGATCATGCCCAGGTGGCGTTAGGCTGTAACTCCAAAGAACCCTCAGCCCCAAACCTAATTCCCCCCTCCGAAGGGGGAAGGCTAGAGCCTGTCCTGAGCGTAGCCGAAGGGATGGGGGACAGAGACGGGTCTTGAGAACCGTACCTTTGCCTTGACTGGCCCCCGCGCCCCTTGCTATTCTTCTGGCGGCCTTCGGGATCGGGGAGTGACCCGGTCTACTCTCGACTCTGGGGCCCCGGGGAGGTTTACGCCAGCTTCGCTAGGAGGTGTATCGATGGGGTTTAAGGGCAAAGAAACAGTCGCCTACAGATCGGACAGCTCGCGTTCAAAACAGCTTTACGAGCAGGGCCTGAAGGTATTGCCGGGGGCCAACAGTCGCCACTCGGTAACAATGGACCCTTACCCCATCTACGTCAGCAGTGGCAGTGGAAGCCGGATCATCGATGTGGAAGGGGAGGAGCGTATCGATTTCATCAACAACATGACCTCCCTGGTCCACGGGCACGCCCATCCTGCCATCGTGGAGGCGGTGAAGAAGCAACTGGAGCGGGGCACGGCCTTTGCCATGCCCACGGAGCCGGAGCTGGAGCTGGCCTCACTGCTGGTGGAGAGAATCGACTACATAGATAAGCTTCGCTTCTGTAACTCGGGGACCGAGGCGGTGATGCTGGCGATAAAGGCGGCCCGGGCCTTCACCGGCAAACACAAGATTGCGAAGATCGAGGGGGCCTACCACGGCACCTACGATTACGCACAGGTCAGCGAAGGCCCGGGGCCCGAAGAATGGGGCGACCCCAGCGAGCCGGTCAGCGCGATCGAACCCAGCGTTGCCCCCAGCGTAAAATCAGACGTCATAGTTATGCCCTGGAACGATATTCAGGCCTGTGCTTCCATCATCGAGAAGCACAGGGATGAACTGGCCGCGGTGCTCATCGATCCGTTGCCCGCCGCCCTGGGCTGGATCCCCCCCGAACCCGGATTCCTGGAGTCGTTGAGGGAGATAACCCGGGGCTACGGCATCCTCCTGATCTCCGATGAGGTGATCAGCTTCCGGGTCTCCTACAACGGAGCCTTGCAGGAATACGGTATCAAGCCCGACATCACGGCCCTGGCCAAGATAATAGGTGGCGGCTTCCCCGTGGGGGCCGTGGGTGGTAGCGACGAGGTGATGGAGGTCTTCGATCACCGCAAGGGCCACAAGGTACACCACGGCGGGACCTTCAACGCCAACCCCATCTCCATGACCGCGGGCCTGACCGCTATGAAGCTGATGACCCCCGAGGCATTCGACCGCCTCAACGAGATGGGGGACCACGTTCGTAGCAGGCTCAACCAGCTGATAGCCCGTAGGGAGGCGCCGGCCCAGATCACGGGGAAGGGCTCCCTGTTCTGGCTCCATCTGACAGACAAGAAGATGGAGAATTTCCGGGACTTCGTCAGCAATGGGCCGGAAAAATCCCTGTTCCACAGCTTCAGCCAGGAGATGCTGGGCCACGGGATCGTCTACGCTGGCAGGGGCCTCAGCTGCCTGTCCACTGTGATGGGGCAGGAGGAGCTTGACGCCTACGTGGACGCAGTGGATGCGTCCCTGGACGCGATAAGCTTCTAACAGGCGAAAAGGGACGGATGCACTGCCTGTGCGCCCGCGGCCTTGGGGTTGATTGATCGCAAAAGTAACGTCTGGCGTCTACCTCTCCGCATACAGCGCCGTTATGTGGCGGTCGATCCGCTCGGTGGCGAACCCGGATCCCCACAGACATGGTAGAAGCGCAGCCACGCCTGCTTGGCTTGCTGGACGTCCCACAGCTTCGTAGCCCGCCGGTATTGGCCAGCGTGATCCCGTTGAGCATGGTGGTGCCTCTCGCTCCTCATGCGCAGGGCCATGTCGACGACCAAAAGGCACCGCGGTTTCGACGCGATCGATTAGATTTCAGCATGTGACCTTATGGGAAAACCGTACCGCGCTATTCATTCAATGGTCCACTGACCGGATCCTGGGAAAACCACAGCCCGCAAGTCATTGAGCAAACCCAAATGCCAAGCGTCTTCATTGAACGAGTTATCGTGGAGGTCCAGTAGATCTGCGCGCAATACTGCGATGGTTGCCTCCAAGCTCGAAATTCGAGAATCGATCGTGCTGTCGGAAGCCTGATCGGAAGTGCCAGAAACGCCCTGAATCCCCTGCTCACCTTGAATCCCCTGTCCACCCTGAAGCCCCTGCTCACCCTGAAGCCCCTGCTCACCCTGAAGCCCCTGCTCACCCTGGATGCCCGGGTCACCATTGACACCCGGGTCACCCTTCTCACCCTGCGAG
>JADFJI010000235.1 GCA_022566235.1 Chloroflexota bacterium | reverse complement strand
GCGCCGGCGGGATCTCCGGAGACCCGATGCGCCCAAGCTCGGCATTGATGAACGCGAGGTCGAAAGCGGCGTTATGCATGGGGGTCAGATGATGGAGATGCACGATCTCTGGCTCGTCTTCCTCGAGGGAAAAGAGTCCGCGCCAAGCCTCGACCTGGCGGGCCGCCAGCTCGGGACTGAGTTTCGCCAGGAAGACATCGGGAACCCCAGGCCGGTCCTCGAAGGACCCGTGCATAGGCGGGTCCGCAAGTAGAGGGTCTCCCCCATCACGCCAATCACGGTCGGCCACGCTGTAGTCCAACGCAATGGGGTCCATCCCGGCAAAGAAGGTACCAGCATGAGTTAAATCGCCGGCCTCACCGAGTGATCCTGTATAAAGACGAGTACTAAGTAACTATCTCAAAATGTGTTTCTCGGGGGAGTCCAGAGGGGGCTCGCCCCCTCTGGTGGGGGCCTGGGGGCACCCCCCAGATTCAATTTGATCCCCCTCTCCCTGGACAAGGGAGAGGGGGAAACAGGGGGTGAGGGTCTTTGAATCCTAGCCATGAGGCAAACTTGACGCTGACCTGGGGCAGGAGTAGCTTGTGCCAGCCAGAGGCTGGTGCGTGTCGGGGCCCGGGTCTGACCTTATGTAAAATACCCTCGCCCCCGCCAGTTATGGCGCCGTATTGTGATTACACCTCATCGTGATATGGGAGGAAGGCCCGACACCATGGCCACAAGAACGCAAAAGACCAACATCTACGAGCAGGGCCTCGACCGGAACTCCGCCAATTTCCAGCCTTTGACACCCCTGACCTTTTTAGAGTGGTCGGCGATGGTCTATCCCGACCAGACGGCGGTGGTCCACGGCGAGAGGCGCTACAGCTACCGGGAGTTCTATGCCCGATGCCGCAGGCTGGCCAGCGCGTTATCCCGGCGAGGAGTCGGGCTCGGCGACACGGTATCCGTGATGGCCCCCAACGTGCCCCCAATGTTGGAGTGCCACTACGGCGTCCCCATGACCGGTGCAGTGCTCAACGCCTTGAACTTTCGCCTCGATGCTGCGGCCATCGCCTTCATCCTGGACCACGGCGAGGCCAGGGTGCTCATCACCGACCGGGAGTTCTCCGGCGTCATCAAGGAGGCCCTGGGCCGGATCGAAAGGGACATCCTGGTTATAGATATCGACGATGAGCTGGCGGAAGGAGGCGAACTGCTGGGGGAGATGGACTACGAGGCTTTTCTGGAAGAGGGTGACCCCGACTACCAATGGCAGCCTCCTGATGACGAGTGGCAGGCCCTGGCCCTCAACTACACCTCCGGCACCACGGGCAACCCCAAGGGTGTGGTCTTTCACCACCGGGGCGCCTTCCTCAACGCTATGGGCAACGCCATGATGTTCGGGTTGAACCGGGACTCGGTCTACCTCTGGACCCTGCCCATGTTTCACTGCAACGGCTGGACCTACACCTGGGCGGTAACAGCGGTGGCAGGCACCCACGTTTGCCTGCGCAAGGTGGACCCCGCCATAGTATTTCCATTGATCAAAGAGCAGAAAGTAACCCACATGTGCGGGGCCCCAATCGTGCTGAACATGCTGGTCCACGCTCCGGAGGAGGTCAAGGTTAAATTCGACCACACAGTCGAGGTGGCCACCGGGGGCGCCGCCCCGCCCAGTTCGGTCATCGCCGATATGGAACGGTTGGGCTTCAGGGTAACCCACCTGTATGGCCTGACGGAGACCTACGGCCCGGCCAGTATCTGTGCCTGGCAGAGGGACTGGGCCGGCCTGGAGCTGGGGGCCCGGGCCGCGAGGATAGCCCGCCAGGGTGTTCGATACCCCACCCTGGCCTACCTATCTGTAGCCGACCCCGAGACCCTTGAGCCGGTGCCCGCCGATGGGAAGACCATCGGAGAGGTGATGATGCAGGGCAACACGGTGATGAGAGGCTATCTGAAGAACCCCCAAGCCACCGACGAGGCGTTCCACGGCGGCTGGTTCCACTCGGGCGACCTGGCGGTGCTCCACCCCGATCATTACATGGAGATAAAGGACCGCTCTAAGGACATCATCATCTCGGGTGGCGAGAACATCTCATCCCTGGAGGTTGAGGAGGTGCTTTACAAGCACCCAAAGGTGATGGAGGCCGCGGTTGTGGCCAGGCCCGACCAGAGATGGGGCGAGACACCGTGCGCATTCGTGACCCTCAAACCCGGCGCCGGTGATGTCGAGGCGGAAGAGATCATCCAGTGGTGTCGGGACCACCTGGCCCACTTCAAGGCTCCCAAGACAGTGGTATTCGGCCCCCTGCCCAAGACCTCCACAGGCAAGATCCAGAAGTTCGTGCTGCGAGAGAATGCCCGAGACCTATAACCGAAATATTCTAGGAGTATCATCCAGGCCTGGCGCCTCCGTAAAGTTAGGCTTCATTGCTATCTGTCTCTGATTGCGATGCAGGCAGCCTCGCGCCTATAGTGAGGTCATGCATCCGCTCGACGGCGTACGGTACAAGATTCGGCGGGCACGGGAACACATCGATGCCTTGGATTTGGAATTCCGCCAATTCGAATCCCGTGATGCCTATCGAGTCGTCCGAGCCGAACGAAATTCTAAGACGGGCAAGCACGCTCTTCGCGTAATTACTAACCTTAACACCGAGCAGCCGTCTCTCCAGTGGTCGGTTACTATCGGTGAGATTGCTCACAATCTTCGTTCCGCTCTTGATATCCTCATCTGCCAACTTGTTACTCACCCATCTACCCGCCTGCGCCCCAACATCGACTGTGAAGCAAGGCGAACCGAATTCCCCATCTTTAGGTATGGTCCCCGTAGCAAGGGGGGAGGGCGGAAACGCAGGTTCACCCGTAAACGGCTCAGCTATCTCAAAAGGACTTTCATTACATCTCTCCAAAAGCTGCAACCATACTACCGAAGGAATGCTCAAGGGCGGAGTCCCCTTTGGCTTTTGCATGAGATCAATAACGCTGACAAACATCGCCAAATTCAAGTGGTTGCCTTCGCTGTCCGAGGCGTTAACATGCGGCTCGGTGAGCCCACCACTCTTACAATCAAAGACCGGGGATTCGATGTTGTGTTTCATAACATCGGTGTGGTGTTGAAGACAGGGGTGCCTCTGAAAAATGGCGCAAAAATTGGGACTATTGATTCCTCCATGGCCTTGGCTGATATGGACGTGAAAATTAGAGTCTCCCCTCAAATACGCTTTGCGGAGGGTTGTGACGCTGTAAGGCACCGCCCCGTCATTTCTACGCTTAAGGGCATCGCTGACACGGTCTCTAATATCGTCGAGAGCTTTGCGCCTAAATTTTAGGTCTTTATACAGACAAGAGATCATGCTTTCTTCAACCTCCTAATTATGCACGGCGCTCAACAACACGGTAGCTCGGTCCCAGGGATACGAGATGTTTTTACATCGAGCGGCCTTTCGGACTGGTCGGACTTACAGTTCGCCACCCAGCAGAAGGGGCATCTACCGTCAAGGGGGAACAACCAATCGACCTCTGAGGCGTGTGTGTCATCGTCGAAGATGGACAATGATGCCCCGAGATGTTACCTTGCATGGGCCGCAGCCAGGATGATTTCTACAACCTCGTAGTAGCTGAGGTCATCATGATAATTGGACTGCCACGTGAGATTAAGGACCAGGAAAACAGGGTCGCCCTGACGCCCCTGGGCTCGGCCACCCTGGTCAGAGGGGGCCATCGTGTTCTCGTCCAGAAGAGCGCAGGGAACGGAAGCGGCTTCGGCGACGAGGAGTACGGGCAGTCAGGGGCCCAACTGGTGGAAAGCATCGAGGAGGTCTACGGCTCCTCAGACCTGATCCTGAAGGTCAAAGAACCCCAGGAGGCGGAGTACCCACTCCTCAGGTCCGGCCAGGCCCTGTTCACATTCCTCCACCTCGCCGCAGACCTCAACCTCACCAACGCACTCCTGGAAAACGGCGTAACCGCCATAGCCTACGAGATGGTCCAGCTACCCGACGGAAGCCTGCCGCTGTTGACCCCCATGAGCGAGATCGCTGGCAGGCTGTCGATCCAGGTGGGTGCCCACTACCTGGAGAAGCCCCAGGGAGGTCGTGGCAAGCTTCTGGCCGGGGTAACGGGGGTATCGCCTGGCAAGGTGGTAGTCCTGGGCGCAGGTGTGGTGGGCTCAAATGCAGCCCAGATCGCACTGGGCATAGGCGCCCACGTCACGCTGATAGACA
>JADFJI010000234.1 GCA_022566235.1 Chloroflexota bacterium | reverse complement strand
ATCGAGACCTACTGGACAGGGCAGACGTCATAGACAACAATCCCGGGCTGCCCCCTTGGAAAGCACTCTATGCCGATCACTTAGTTCATGACCACGATGATGAAATCCAGTGGGAGCAACTCGCTGACCCCGTTTTTCAAGCAGTCTGGGGTTTCACTTCAGCAGCGGGCATTTTCTGGGGACTGACTCATTCTAGTGACATGCTAAAAGCCTTCGCTAAAGATAAAGCTAGTTATGAGGAATCTTCCAGAGAGGCTATTACCCACGGCCTTGCCATCTCTGAACAATACCCGTGGAATTCTTTAGAACATTTTTATCAAAGTTGCGAAGACATGGTTAGAGCATTCGAATCCGTCCGACCTCCGTTGCCTGATTTACCCAGTGCTCTTCGGGAGGCACCACAGGTAGCCAACCGATTGAAGCTTTGACATGAAGGCCAAGGGAGGAGAATATGAGCACATGGTCTATCTCGTTGGTTGTCGGAATCGCCTTGGGCATGGTTTATGGGATTTGGCAACACTTCCGGATCAAACATGGCCTCAACCAACTCGTTTTGAGGAATCTTGACGGCTCTGTTTACGGAGGACATTTCAAGGTCATCTTTGGCGTGGTGATTCTATGGACCGTCGTCGGATTTATAGTAACCTTCGTTATCACGTCCATCGTCAAGTGGATTATCTAAAAGCCCCACTAGCGTTCTCCCAAATGGACGACGGGCATACGCTGTTAGATAGCTAGTCCTTGACCTAGTGCTGAGAGAGGAGCCGTAACTGCTCATGAGTCCTAAGGCCCAAATAACGGAGCAGTTGTGTAAACGTCGCCAGAACTAGAGTAGAATTGGCTTGAAATGGTTATTCGCTTCCCTTTTCTGTTCAGCCCCATACGGGTGGGAAACCTAACCCTCAAAAACAGGATCGTCAACACCGCGCACGGCACCGGCTTTACCAAAGACCACCTGTTTACCGATCAGCACCTTCACTACTACATGAGCCGGGCCAAGGGCGGGGTGGCGATGATCATCACCGAAAACGCCTCGGTCCACCCTACAAGCAACGTCGGGTCACAGGACACCCTCTGGGGCTTCGACCCTCGTATTGTGGCCTCCTACAGGAAACTCTCCGAGGCCGTGCACCGCTGCGATTGCCACATACTGGTGCAGCTGAGCCACCAGGGCCGTCAGAGCGGCAGCGTGGAAGGGACACCCCGTTGGGCCCCCTCCCCCATCCCATCCCCGGAGTCCTCCTACGGGCCTCCTGAGGTCCCCCACGAGATGGACCCGGAAGAGATCGCCGAGCTGGTGGAGGCGTTTGCCGGGTCTGCTGCCCTGGCCAGGGAAGGTGGTATGGATGGGGTAGAGCTCCACGGCGGCCATGGGAACCTGATCCACCAGTTCTTCTCACCCCTGTCCAACCAGCGCAGCGACCGATACGGCGGCAGCGTGGAAAACCGGGCCCGTTTCGCCCTGGAGATCATCGATGCGGTGCGACGGGCCGTGGGTGATGACATGGTGGTCGGGATGAGGATCAGCGCCGACGAGTTCCTCCCCGGGGGACTAGACCTCGCTCAGATGCAGGAGACCTCGCGGCTCCTCACCACCGCCGGAAGGCTGGACTATCTCAATGTCAGCAACAGCACCTACTCAGACCTGGGCAGCATGGCCAACCACATCCCCTCCATGTACCTGCCTCCCGCCGCTTTCTCTCACCTGTGGGCCGGGATCAAGGAAGCCGTCGATGTCCCGGTCCTGGGAATAGGGCGCATCAACAGCCCTCACCTGGCGGAAGAGGTCCTGGCCCAGGGTAAGGCCGACCTGATAGGGATGGTCAGGGAGCTCATCGCCGACCCGAAGCTGCCCAACAAAGCCAGAGACGGGAGGGTCGACGACATCCGGCCCTGCATCGCCTGCCTGGAAAGCTGTTTGGGCCGAAGGACGAAGGGCAAGTTCATAACCTGTATACACCATCCCGAGACCGGTCGAGAGGAGGAATGGGCCAGCATGCCCCGCCCCTCCCGCATCAAGAAGGTGGCAGTCATTGGTGGAGGGCCGGCGGGACTCGAGGCCGCCAGGGTGGCTGCCACCAGGGGACATCAGGTAACCCTCTACGAGAGGTCCGACCATCTGGGAGGTCAGATACCCGCCGTGGCCGCGGCGCCGAAGCGGGACGCCTTCGCCGGCATAACCGTCTTCTCGGAAGCCCAGGTAAGAAAGCTGGGTGTCGATGTGAGGCTGGGCATAGAGGTTACGCCCCAAATGGTCCTGGAGTTGGATGTCGATGCGGTGGTCCTGGCCCTGGGGTCCGAGCCCGTGGTCCCGATGGAGCCTTTGGATTCAGGGCCGACGCTCACCACGGCTCAGGAAGTGCTGATGGACGAAGCAGACGTGGGGGACTCGGTCATGGTTGTGGATACCCAGGGCCTTCATCCCGGGTGCGATGTGGCCGAGTTCCTGCTGGACCGTGGCAAGAGGGTGCAACTGGTGACCTACGCCCCCTATGCAGGGGCCAACATCGAGGCCCTGACCTGGCGATTGTTATACCAGCGGCTGCTGACCAAGGGCCTGGAAACTTCTCCCTTTACAGCGGTGTCGAGGCTGGGGGAGGGAACGGTGGTGGTGAGAAGCACCATCACCGGAGAGGAGAGGATTGTAGAAGGGATCGACACGGTGGTCTTTGCCGACAGCAGACGGGCCAACGATGGGCTGCTCCGGGCCTTAAAAAGCAAGGTCAAGAACCTCTACGCCATAGGGGACTGCCTGGCCCCCCGGGGGGTCGAGCAGGCCATATACGAGGCGAACAAGGCGGCCAAAGGGATTTAGAACTCAGCACACCTCCTCCCCGAGAAGGACCTTCCTGGCATCTTCTAGCATCGACTCCTGGACCTGGATGCCGCAGGGGCCGAGGAATACCCCCAGGAAGGAAGATGTGTCCCCGGGCCTGAGCCTGGCAGGGATACCGTTGTCCACCAGCAGTCCTACCCACATCTCGGCGATGAGCTGGTCCGGGGCGGTGTCCACAAGAACCCATTTCATAGGTAAACAGCCTGTCCTTGCTAAAGATGTCTACGCTTTAGGAGAGCGATTAATTACAGTTTCGACCATCCCCCTGTCCCCCTTCCTGCCAGGAAGGGGGAGTAAATTAGATTTGGGGGACACCCCCATCCTAGCCTTCCCCCCTGAGGGGGGAAGGAATGGTCTCCTCACCCCTAAACCCCCGTCTCGAGTCTGGCCATAGGAGGTGAGGAGAAGATAGCTCTGTGCTGAGTCCTTCCCGTACGGGAAGGACCCGACGGAGGATGAGGGTTATCCCTGGCCCCGGGCCTCGAGCAGGTCCTTCAGGTTGCTGCAGTCCGCCTCTATCCGCCTCCTGGCTATGCGGCGGAGAATCGGCCCGCCCAGCTTGAACAGCCCGCCCGGCTCGCCTTCGATTGTGAAGACGACCCTGGTGCCCCCGGGTACCTCTTCAAAGGTCAACCTGCTTCGCAGGGCCATGGGGCCCGAGGTGTTCCTGAAGGCGAGGAGCTTGTCTGGCTGGTAGTCGGTGACCTCGAAGGTAATCTCCATCTTGCGGCCCAGGAACTGGAGCACCTCCCACCCCGTCGATCCCACCGCCAGGGGGCCCTCGGAGGTCTTCTTCGCCTCGACGGCCCCAGACCTCCATTCCACCTGCTTCTCGATGTCGGCTAGATATTCGAAGACCCCCTTTAGAGGGCGATTGATGATGACGCTGTGCTCCATCTTCACTGTCTGATCTCGCCCGGCGTGTTGCCGGCTCTCTAGCTGCTAAAGAGCGCCCTGAAAACGGGCCTTGCCTGATCTATTTAGCCTTAACCACCCTGACCATCTCGGCCCCCAGGAGAGAGGCGAAGCGGTTGTGCAGCTCCTCGGAGTAGCCGACTTTCAGGTCAGGCAGGTCCAATCTGACTGTGGTCTGGCCCTCTTCTATCTCCAGGTAGAGCCGGTCCCGTCCCGGGTTCTCCCTGGCCAGTGATATCGCGCTTCTCAACCGCTCCATGTCCCGGGCCAGATCCCCTGTGGACCTGATCCTGAGCCACAGGTCGATGGGGGCAGCCGGGGCCGTGGTCGGGGCAGGGGCCTGAGTTGGGACCGGGGCCTGAGCCGTGGTCGAGGCCGGGGCCTGAGTTGAGGCCGGGGCCTGAGTTGGGGCCGGGGCCTGAGTTGGGGCCGGGGCCTGAGTTGAGGCCGGGGCCTGACT
>JADFJI010000233.1 GCA_022566235.1 Chloroflexota bacterium | reverse complement strand
CTCAAGGGGTCATTTTCGGGAGTATCGACATCATGATGGGGGTCGCCTTCTTTTTGACACCCCTACTCATGGAGTGGCTGGGGGGCTGGCGGAACACCCTTTACCTCATGGGAGGCATGGGAATCCTCTCGGCTCTGGTGTGGATGGTTCTGGGTGGAGAGCGGGTTACGGGCGAATATCGAGAGAGGATGCAATCTCAGACCCAAAACCCATTGATAACTGTCCTGAAACATAAACAGCTTTGGGTAATGGGCATGGGGATGTGCATCACGATGGTTGCCCAAACGGCTTTCGAGATCTTTTGGCCTACCTTCGCCGAAGAAGGGTTGGGAGTGTCGCTAAAAACAGCGGGGGCCGTTTTTGGCATTATGCAGCTGGTCGCCGGACCTACAATCTTCCTGGTCAACGCCATACCGGCACTGGCTCGACGTCATACCCTGGTGCTGGCAGCATGCGGTGTTGCTCTCGTCGGCGCCAACGTGGGATTCCTGTTTCTAAACTCAGTTCCATCATTGCTACTAATGTCGGTGGTTCGCGGGCTGTTCTCCGCCTATTTCCCTATACTTATGATAATGGTGTATCAGTTGCCGGGGATAAGGCCTCGGGAGGTGGCCGCGGGCGTCGCCTTCATGCAAACCTCGGTTTGGATTGGGGCGGCCATAGGTCCGCTACTGGTGGGATTCCTACAGGAGGCCACTGGAGACCTCCGCTTGGCCCTGCTGGCTACCATATTCACACCCTTGATCCTGGTGCTGACGGCAGCCATTCTTCAAGGGCAGCGGTCTGAGCTAACCCGAAGGGAGGCTGTGACAGCACACCCGGGCCCCGAGGTCTGATCCTGTCCCCGCGCTACGGCATTCGCTGAGAGGTGCGCCGAGTTCCGGCATGCGGGGTGGCTATGAGGATAGTGCTCATAGGCGCAGTTTCTTGGACCGGCAAATCACTATCGGAACTGGTCGCTTCTATCCAACCGATTGCAGGACGGCAGAAGGCAGGATTAGCTTCTATTCCTCCCAGCTCCATAACTCGAAGACGGACGACACCTGTCCAGCCCTCCGCCCGCAAATCTGCGTTCAGGGTGGGGCGCACACCCGCTGACTTCAAGTTTAACGTCTATGTGTTCAGGCTGATCGCCCGCTGCCCGGCTGTGGACGAGTTGTATGCCTCACTATGGAAACAGAGGCCCCGCCCCGAGCTCTTCCAGGACTCGTGATGCGCTGTGTACCGCTCCATCCATGCCTGAGCCGGCGGTGTAGTCGCCGCAGTAGTGTACGTTGCCCGTCGGGGCCTGAATCTCGGGGACTAGCTGCAGCCGACCCAAACGCCACGGGCTTCCCCCGTGTATCCAGTGCTTGAGGGAGCTGGTTATGATGTTTCCCTTCACCTCGGGCAAGACCGAGATGAGCTCGCCGGCCAGGGCCTCAAGCGCTTCACCATCGGACATCTCCATGAGTTTTTCAGACTCCCGGCCAACGGAGTAGACCCTCAGCAACCCTTGTCCCGTCCTCTCTTTGATCTCACTCGGGAAGGTAAAGGTGGGGTTGGTAACGGAGACGATGGCACACCCCACAGTCGGCACCCGCCAGACCCCTTCCCCGAGAAAATACTCGGAAGGCTTACTCAAAAGGAAGGCGGCACTGGTTATGGGGCTAAAGTCCACCTTGGAAAGGGCTCCGGCCTTCCACGATGGCAGGTCCTTAACGATCGGCGCGACAAGGGGAGCGGGAAGGGCCACTACGCAGTGATGTGCTTGCACGGTCTCGGTCTGGTCATTCTGGACATAGGTCACCTGTACCCTATCCCCTTGTTGAGCAATCTCCAGGACCTCAGCCGAGACTTTTATCTTGTCCCGCGTCTGATTCCAGAGGGCCTTGGTCAGCTCCCAGGTCCCACCCTCGACGTAGTATTCATCCGCCATAAAGTGGATAAGAGTGCTGAGGGGATGATAGGCGGCGACTTGGTCCGAGGGCACCAAGGCGGTGGCCAGGGAAACCGTGTCCCACAATGCCTTGAGATCGGGGGAGCTTGCGCCGACAAACTCTGAGAGGGTCGTGGCATTTAACTTGATGGTCTTGGGGTCGTTAAGATCGGGCAGGTCTTTGCTCAGCTTTCCGTATTTGCGCTTTATATTGAACATCCTGAAACCCAGCCTAAGCTTATCGCCCAATGAGAGAGGTAATTGCCACAGGAAGGCAGGCTCCGAGGAAGCGGTTATCAGCTTACCTTTCATCCAGATGGGCATCTTGGACTTGGCAATCAGGGTTCTTTTTATGCCCAGTTCATCGGCCAGCGGGGCAACGAGGCTATCGTCCCCATTAACGACCTGCGCCCCGGTGTTGTAAACGTATTCGCCCATCTTCCGAGAGATGGTCCGTCCGCCACATACATCCTCTTTCTCCAGGAGCAGGATGTCCCGATCCCCGAGCCGGTACGCCACCGTCAGGCCAGATATCCCGCCCCCGACGATTACCGTATCGAGGACTTTCGGGCCATCGTCTTGAGCCATCTTCTCACCTCGATTAGATGTCACAGCACCTAAAGACTTCCTGCCGGTTATATTACACCACCTGCTCAAGAACTCGGGCCATTCGAACTGTGGACCACCATATAGACATCGGAGGACCTCAATACTGCGCCTTGGGTCAGCTTTCAATTAGTGTGCAGGCCCACCGGGCACATGTTTGACGGTGTTCCCCGTTGAGGCTACCATTGGCCTGGCCGAGGGAAGTGTTGTGCTTGCGCCCCGACAGCTTGCCCTAAGGAATTCCGGCGTAATGAGGAGGGAGTAGATGAAGGATGTAGTCGTCGATATCGATGGGCATGTGGCGGAGCCTATAACCTTGATCATGGATGAGTACCTCGAGCCCGAATTTAAAGACCGGCCCCTGCGCCTGCTAAACGATGAAAAAGGTCTGGAATACCTGGAGATCAACGGCAAGAAATCGGTGATGGTCCAGGGTGGCGCAGGCTTAGGTGTGGATGCCGGCAAGGCCTTCGGCGCTGAGGACTTCCTGCCATTCTTCACCCCCGGCAAGGTACATTACTACGATGGCATGATCCCCGAGGCCAACGAACCCGACGCCCGGGCCAGATGGCACGAGGGTGAGGGCGTCGATAAAGCCCTCCTCTATCCGACCCTCGGCCTGTCATGGGAAGACGAGTGTGCCGATCCTAGGGTAGCTGCCGCATATTGCCGTGCTTATAACAACTGGATATTGGACTTCTGCAAATCGCATCCGGACCGTCACTACCCTGTAGCCCACATCCCTACCAGAGATGTGGAGGAAGCCGTAGCAGAGGTGAGACGGACCGCCAATCTAGGGGTCAAGGGCTTTATGGTCTACAGCACCGCCACCAACGGATTATATTACGGGAACCGCTATTTCGATCCTGTGTACGAAGCAGTGCAACAGACGGGCCTTCCCTTCGCCATCCATCCAACCACCCACGTCGACTATCTTGGTAAAGACACCCATAGGGGGGATGGCGGCACCTCGGGCAACCTATCCGATGACTTCTATTACATTACAGTGGTCATCCCCTTCCAAACCCAGTTAGCCCTGATCCACATGATTTCAGAAGGCGCCTTCGATCGGTTTCCCCACCTCAAATACGTTTTATTAGAGACGGGGGCCACATGGATCGCCTACTGGCTCGAGAGGCTGGACGAAAAATTTGAGAGCGAGGGACACTCTACGACCTTTAAGGAGAAGCCCAGCGATTATTTCCAGCGCCAATGCTGGATCTCTTTGGAGCCAGAAGAGGAATTGATACCCTTTGTCGTGCAGAAGGTGGGAGCAGACAGATTCTTCTGGGCTACCGATTTCCCGCACCACGATGGATTCCCGGGTGTGGTGGGAAGGATCAGGGAGCTGCTTAAATCGTTGCCGGAGGAGGATGTGAGAAAGATTATGGGACAAAATGGGGTGGAGGTGTACGACCTTCGATAAATACCCGATTAGACCAATCTCTGCCTCAACTGGAATGCCAATATGTGGACTTCTACATACTAAAGTCTGGTGAGCCTGTTGAAATGAATAGGGGGACATAAGCGTCACCCCCTTAATTCCTCATCCCCCGGGCCTCTAGCCCGACATTTCGCAGGTGCGGAGCACCTTTCCCGGCAGTGCGCCGGAGCATCCATTCTCCCCGAAGGTTACGGTTCCGTTGACCGGGACGGATATAACTCATTCCCGCTGGCTTCTGGATGGGCCTCTTCCCTCCGCCGGGAAAGTCGGTGGAGTACA
>JADFJI010000232.1 GCA_022566235.1 Chloroflexota bacterium | reverse complement strand
ATCGCCGTCCAGAATGTCTGCGGCGGTCCCTGGCGGGTGGCCCTTGGGCGAGAAGGCCAGGGCCCGGCCGCGGTGGGACAGGGTGTACTCCGTCCCGACCCCTGGCCTCAGGCGTCCGTTCCCGATGGTCGCGCCCGAGATAGCCTGGAGGGCATCGTCTATGCATCCGTCGGGTCCCCACGCTATCGACAGGTCGGGGTCCTTTTTGCCTATCTTCCAGGTGTGTATCGCATGGCCCATCATCCTGGCTCCCAGGGCTGCGCCGGTGCAAGTCTCGCCGTGGAAATTTATCGCCTCAACCAGCATATCGCGCAAAAAGGCGGCAGGGTCTCGGCCCCCTGGGTAGTCCAGGTCTCGGGAGGTTCGGGCCGAAAAGATGGAGTCCCATCCCGGGGAATATCGCTTGATGTCCGCTATGGGGGTGCCGTCTATCATGTCCAGCCGGTCCAGGTGCACCCTCAGGCCCTCCACCTGTGTGACCCGGGCGGAGCAGAGGCCTATCGGGTTGGGCCTACCTGGAGACCTCAGGCCGAAGACGCCTCGGGGCCGGTTACCGCGCCCCTCCAAAAACAGGACATCACGCCGGGCCTTGTGGAACCAGCCCAGGATTATCAGGTGAGTGTTGGAGTCGATGCCCTTCAGGCCCCCGGCATAGGCTGGGAAGACCTCTACCGCTGCAGGGACGCCTTCGATGGGCATCCTGTTCCCCTCTTCGACGGGAGACCTCACCAGCCCGATGGGCTTGAGGGTGTAATCCTGCACCCTGTCCTCAGCCATCGTCCCCTGAGCCCTCCCAGTAGATCCGGTAGATCGTTCCGCTGCCGTAGTCCCCGACCAGCAGGGCTCCGTCCGGGGCCACTACCAGGTCCAACGGACGGTCGAAACCGAGGGCGAAGTCGGACACCTGAGCGGTATAGCTATCCCCGTCCCCCAGGAGCTGGACCCGTACAACCTTGCGGCCCGCTTCCCTGGAGTGGGAGCCCCACATCGCAATGAACAGATCGTTCACATACTCATCTGGGAACTGGCTCCCGGTATAGAAGGCCAGTCCATCCGCGGAGGAGCGAGGTTCCAGTTCCACCACCGGGGCTGTGGTGCCCTGGCAGTTGGTCCCTCCACCCCGGCCCCAGCAATCGGGCCAGCCGTAATCGGCTCCCTTCACCAGAAGGTTGAGCTCCTCTGGCACACCCAGGGCCTCCTCGTCCCGACCGTTGTCAGCCCCGAAGAGGGTACCGTCCGAGGGGTGGAAGGCGATGTCGTATACGTTCCTGAGGCCTCGAGCGAAGACCTCGCCTCCCGAACCGTCGGGGCTGTACCGCATGATGGTGGCGCTCCGGGGGTCCTCCTCGATGCAGGCGTTGCATGTGGAGCCCAATGTGAGATAGAGCATCCCATCGGGGCCGAAGGCGAGGCCGTTGTTCTGGTGAGGGCCGTTGGGCAGGCCACTGATGATGCGCTCTATCTCGTCGGCCTGGCCGTCGCCGTCGGTATCTTGCATAATCGTAACGGACCCTCGGCTGGAGACGTATAGGCGCCCGTCGTGGAAGGCGAGGCCCAGTGGAACGAAGAAGCCCTGGGCGTATCCACTTGCGCCGTCGGCCTTGCCGTCACCATCGAAATCGATAATCGCTACGATGATCCCGTCTTCCTGGCTGACGAAGAGGGTGCCGTCTGGGGAGAAGGCCATGCTGGTGGGATTGGTTAGCCCAACGAAGAAAACGTTTGCTCTGAACCCTGGCGGAAGGGCAAGCCCAGCCCCCGCGGCCACCAGGCCCGGAGCCCCTGGGGCCTCTGTCCCCTGGATTGGAGCCGGCGACAGCGACACCGAGGTGGGGGATGCCGGGACAGAGGTAGGCTGGGCTGAGGTTGTGGCGGTGGGTGTCGGGGCCCGGGGCTGGTTCCCACAGGCCCCGGCCACGAAGGCAGCCAGCAGGGTAACGGCCATCGCTATCGCAATAGTCATCGACCCGCGGGTCCTCATCGATCAACCAGCCGCATTTTTGTTTTCGTGGCCACTAATCGGCATTGTAACACCACATCACCGTCGCAACCTCGCATAGCAGACCTGCCTCCGCCACTTCTCATCCAAGTCCTGTATAATTGGCCCTCGGATGGAGGACGCCAAGGTCATGAACGAGGCCCAAGAACTTATGAAGACAGATGAACTTATGAAGGTGAGGATCGGCATCGGCCTGGGGGCCTGGCCCTTTGGGGCCGTGAGGCCGGGGGACGTTCTAGACTTCATAGACCGTTGCGAGGCCCTGGACATCGACTCCATATGGCTGAGCGACCGCATAGTGTCGGACTATGACCACCTGGAGGCTGTAACCTTCATGGCCTTCATGGCCGCTCGCATGAAGAACATGCTGCTCGGCACCAGCGTCCTGGTCCTACCTGCGCGAAACCCGGTCGTTCTCGCAAAAGAACTGGCCACCCTGGACGTCCTCTCGGGAGGCCGTCTCCTACCTGCGGTGGGCCTGGGGCCAGCGGACTCGGCCGATTTCCAGGCCACTGGGGTGCGGCGGGAGGAGCGGGGCCGGCGTACCGACGAAGCCATTCGTTTGATGCGAAGGTTGTGGACCGAGGACCGGGTGACCTTCGAAGGTCAGTTCTACTCGGTCAGGGACGTGAGCATCAATCCCAAGCCGTTTCGGGCCGGTGGGTTGCCCATATGGATCGGTGGCAGGACCGACGCTGCGGTGAAGAGGGTTGGCCGCCTGGGGGACGGCTGGCTGGTGTCCAGCATCACCGTCGAGGAGGTGGGGAAGGGCATCGAGGCCGTCCGGCGGTACGCCTCTGATTTCGGGCGCAGTGTGCCGGAGGACCACTACGGCGTGTACCTCTCATACCTGATAACCGACGATTTGGAGGGAGGGTTGAGAGCTTCCAGGCCTTACCTGCACCCCAGGCCCGATGTCCCCGATGCGGAGATATCTGCCATCGGCACTGCCGAAATGGTACGGGCTCGGGTCCGAGAGTACATGGAGGTTGGAGTCACCAAGTTCGTAATGCGCCCGGCCTGCTCCGGCGATGATTGGTATCACCAGTTGGAATTGCTGGCCCGGGATGTCATTGCCCCTCTCCAGACCCCCTTCAGCCCCGAGGAGCGTCTAAAAAGGGCTGCCATTCCCGGATGAGTCGCCGGCTGAGTAGCTGGCCCATCTTTGTTGTGGTGATTTTACCATCGCAGTCGGCAGTGTAAACTACACCACCCGCCTACCATATTTCGTTCGAACAGATAGAAAGGGAGGAGCATTTTGTCTTACGAAAATGTGATCTACGATAAGAGCGGCCACATCGCCACCATCACCATGAACCGTCCCGATAAGCTGAACGCCCTGAGCATAGGGCTCATCGACGACATCGTGGCGGCGGCGGAGGAGGCCGAGGCCGATAAGGAGATCAGGGTGATAATCCTCAAGGCTGCCGGGCGGGCCTTCTCAGCGGGTTACGACATAACCCCCGGCCAGGACAAAGATAAGGATGAGGACCTGTACGATAGGCTGCTCAGGTTCCGCAAGACCAACCTCCAATGGGGCAAGCTGTGGAATCTGGCCAAGCCGATTGTGGTCCAGGTCCACGGATATTGTCTGGCCGGCGCCACAGACCTGGCCACCTCGTGCGACATCATCATCGCCGCGGAGGACGCGGTATTCGGCCTGCCCGATGTCCGGGGCATCGAGTCCGTGGAGAACCACATGTGGACATACCTGGTAGGCCCCCAGTGGGCCAAGAGGATGATGCTGACCGGAGACCCCATCGATGGGAAAACGGCCGAGAGAATCGGCCTGGTCCTGAAAGCGGTGCCGGCCGACAAGCTGGAGGAGGAAGTGCTGACCCTGGCCAGCAGGATAGCCAATATACCACTGGAGCTGTTGGCGCCCCACAAGTCCCTGATCAACAAGGTGATGGGGCTCATGGGACACGCCGTGGCGCAGCAGTTGGCCTTCGATACGGTTGCCATCACCCACCACTCCGATGCACGGCGCAAGTTCAACGAGATCGCCGAGAAGGAAGGCCTCAGGGCTGCGCTTCAGTATCGGGATGGCCCCTTCGGCGACTACACAGCTCGTCCCAGGAAATAGACTCTCAGGCCCTGGCCTTTCTCACCCTATGCGGCCCCAGGGACGCCGGCCCCGGCCTGGCAGGCTGGATGAAATATGGGGCGTGTCCCGACGCCGAGTCGGGACCAGGAGTTTGATCCCGACTTGTCCCGATACTCGGGACTTGTCGGGACTCAACTATAAGTTCTTCCCCCTTCCTGGCCAG
>JADFJI010000231.1 GCA_022566235.1 Chloroflexota bacterium | reverse complement strand
AAGCCGTAGAGGCCCTCGTGGAAACCGAGGTGGCAGAGCCCGACGTCCCCGCCCCGGCCTTAGATGAAGCCGTAGAGGCCGCCGTGGAAGCCGAGGTGGCAGAGCCCGACGTCCCCGCCCCGGCCTTAGAAGAGGCCGTAGAGGCCGTCGTGGAAACCGAGGTAGCAGAGCCCGACGTCCCCGCCCCGGCCTTAGAAGAGGCCGTAGACACCGCCCCTCCCGACGAAGTGCCGGAGGTCGAGACCCCGGCCGGTGAGGTGGTCCAAACCGAGGAGGAGCCTTCCATAGCTGAGGAGTCTAAGGCGGCATCCACCAGGGCAAAGGCCAAGGCCGCACCGGAGCCAGAGGAGATAGACGAGAAAAGGGTGCAGGCCGCCGTCCGGCGGGCAAAGCGGCGCTCATCCAGGGCCAGGGCCAAGGTTTCAGACGAGCCCGCCAAAGACCCTGAGCCCGGTGACGATAAGAAAGCTGACGAGTAGGTATGTACGCCGAGAAGCTGCCACCCCACGATATCGAGGCCGAGGAATCGGTGATAGGCTCCCTCATCATCAACGGGGAAGCCATGCCTAATGTCGTCACCCTCCTTAAAAACGAGGACTTCTACCGGGAGGCCAATCGCTGGTGCTACGATGCCTGCTTCACCCTGTACGATCGGGGCGTGGCCATAGACCAGGTGTCCATCGCCAACGAATTGACCCGGCTTGATAGGCTGGATGGCATGGGCGGGGCCGCTTATCTCAGCCGTCTGGTATCGGTAGTCCCCACCTCGGTACACATCGAGCACTATGCCAGGATTGTCCACCGGCTGGCCATGATGCGCCGCATCATTGAGTCTGCCGGAGAGATCTCCAGGATCGGGTACGAGGCGGGCCCCGACGAGGACAAGGCCCTGAGCAGGGCCGAGGACATACTCTTCAGGCTTCGCCGGGGCGAAAGCTCCACTGACTTCGTGCACATAAGCGAGGTCCTGGACGAGTACATAGAGGAGAGTGGATTCGGGCCCAGTCTGGATGGAGGCAGTCTATCGGTGGCCCTGACGGGATTTCACAACCTGGACACCCTGCTTGGAGGCCTGCACCGGTCTGACCTGATAGTCCTGGCCGCCCGCCCCAGCCTGGGAAAGAGCAGCCTGGCCCTGAATATCGCTCGGTACGCCGCCATGGAGCAGAAGGCCCGAGTGGCCGTGTTCAGCCTGGAGATGGGAAAGCAGCAGGTAGTCCAGCGCCTTCTCTCCTGTGAGTCGGGAGTCGATACACGAAAGTTCAGACTGGGTGAGTTCACCCCGGACGACGAGCGCAGCATCGTCGAAGCAACGGGAAAGCTGGCCCAGGCGCCTATCTATATCGACGATTCCCCCTTCCTCAACATAGTAGAGCTCAGAAGCAAGGCCAAACGCCTGCACCTGGAGGAAAACATCGACCTGCTCATCGTGGACTACATGGGCCTCATGCTTCAGCGGGGCGACAACAACGTTCAGGAGATGAGCGAGATCACCAGGTCACTGAAGCTTCTGGCCCGGGACCTAGACGTGCCCCTCCTGGCCATCTCCCAGCTAAGCCGGGCCCCGGAGCTCCGGCCCAATCACCGGCCTCTGCTTTCAGACCTGCGTGAGAGCGGCAGCATCGAGCAGGACGCCGACGTCGTCATGTTCATCTATCGGGACGATGTCTATTACACCGAAGACGAGTGGGCCAAGCTTCATCCCGATGTGATGTACCCCAAGGGTATAGTGGACATCATAGTGGGCAAACACCGCCACGGGCCTACGGGGACCGTCCAACTGAAGTTTGTGGACAAGCTGGCCAAGTTCGAGCAGCTGCCAGTTGGCATTGCATGAGGACCAGATGGCACAGTTTACCGGCTTCCCAGGCGAAGCTCAGAAGACTCCGATCCCCAACATATTTTTCAGCTCGATCCTTCCTCAAATCCACGACCTGGCCGAGCTCAAAGTGGTGCTCCACGTATTCTGGGCCCTCTTTGCCAAGAAGGGATACCCCCGTTATGTCACCCTCAGAGAGCTGGCCGGCGACAAGACACTGATGTCGGGGCTGAGGGAGGCGGG
The DNA here is from genome assembly GCA_022566235.1 of Chloroflexota bacterium. Taxonomy (GTDB): domain Bacteria; phylum Chloroflexota; class Dehalococcoidia; order Plut-88900; family Plut-88900; genus JACZVB01. Next base: position 2,223 of record JADFJI010000231.1, on the reverse strand, counting down.
GGACGATGGCCCGGAGGCGCTGGAGAGGGGACTGAAAGGGGCCGTGGACAGAGGGGTCCTGATAACCACGGAGCTCCAGTCTGATTCCCTGGGCCACAACCTCTACTTTCTTAACACCGAGTCGGATAGAAAGGCCAGGGAGAAGATTAGAAACGGGGAGATAGACCTGGGAGCCATCCCCGTACCCGAGCCCTACGCGGAGGAACCCAGGCCCAACATCTTCGCACTGTACGAGGACAATGTCGGGCACCTCACCCCCCTGGTGTCCGATATGCTGAAGGAGGCCGAGAAGTCCTACCCCGAGTCCTGGATAATCGAGGCCATTGGAGAGTCGGTAAGAAACGGGGTTCCCAGATGGAGCTACATTGAAGCTATCCTGAGGAAATGGAAAGCGGAAGGCAAGGCTGTTGGAGAGACTGGGCGACATTCTAAAGAGGGAGAGGATACGGGCAAGTACTTCCGAGGGCGATACGGGCACCTGGTCAAAGGAAAACCCTCCTGAAGACCCGTCCGTAGACGATAGCTGCCCCATATGCGGAGGCGTTGGCTGGGTCTCCCCCGATGTGGCCTTCGGCCACCCCGACTTCGGCAAGGCTGTTCCCTGCCGCTGCGTTCAAAGCGAGTGGGAGGACCAGAGGACTGACCGGCTGAAACGGTACAGCAACCTGGGGCCTCTGACCCGCCTCACCTTCGACAACCTCCTTTCCCACGGCAGAAGCCCCGATCCCGGAAACCAGCGCCTGTTCAGTAAAGCCTTCGAGACCGCAAAGGCCTACGCCGACAATCCTCGAGGCTGGCTGGTGCTGACCGGAAGCAGTGGAAGCGGCAAGACCCACCTGGCGGCGGCCGTCGCCAACTATTGCATTGACCGGGGCCTGAGGGTGTACTTTATGATAGTCCCGGACCTGCTGGACCATCTCCGGGCCACATTTACCCCCAACAGCCAGGTCACCTACGACGAGCTCTTCGAGCTGGTGCGTAACGCCCCCCTTCTTATCCTGGACGACCTGGGGGTCCAGTCCGGCACCCCCTGGGCCAAGGAGAAGCTGTTCCAGGTGCTGAACCACCGGTTCAACAGTCAGCTACCGACGGTCATCACCACCAACGTGCCCCTGGACCAGTTGGATGAGAACCTGCAAAGCCGCCTCACCGACCCCGCCCTATCCACCGTGCTGGACGTGGAGAGACACTCGTCGGTGCTGAACGCCATGGACAGCCTCGACTTGTCCCTGCCTGCGGGGATGACTTTCGAGGCATTCAAACCCAAGGGCCGGAACCTGGTCGGCACGGCCAGGAGAAATCTGGAGGACGCCTACAGGGCGGCCCTGAGCTTCGCCAAGTCCCTCGATGGCTGGCTGGTGCTCATGGGTCCGCCGGGGCGGGGTAAGACCCATCTTGCAGCGGCCATCGCCCACTATCACCGTCAGCAGGGCAGAGAGAACCTCTTTATCCTGGTGCCGGACCTGCTGGACTACCTGCGCTCGACCTACGCCCCCGACAGCAAGATCACCTACGATCAGCTCTTTAACAAGGTGAGGACGGTGCCCCTGCTGGTCCTCGACGACTATGGCGAGCAGGCGGCCACCCCCTGGGCCAAAGAGAAGCTGTACCAGATCATCAACTACCGGTATAACGCACGGCTTCCCACGGTCATTACCACCGCCCTCTCCCTGGACGACATCGATGCCAGGATCAGCTCAAGGCTGGCCGACCCCGGCTTGACCATGTTTTTCGCCATCACCGCACCCGACTACCGAGGCGGGGATTCCTCGCCTGCCAGGTCGGTACGGGGCTCGCAGCGGGGGCGGGGGGCGCGATAGCCGGCTCCATACATATGGCCTGCGAATTCTGCGACATAATCGAGAGGAAGTCCCCCGCCAACATCCGTTACGAGGACGATGACATCATCGTCTTCGATAACAAGCTGGACTGGGTGCCCGTCATGCTTCTGGTGGTGGGGAAGAAACACATGACCCAGGAGGAGTTCTGGCAGGACATATCAAAGGCCGGGGCAGTAGCCGTGGAGATGGGCAAGCTGTACTGCCCCGACGGGTTCAGGCTGCTGTCCAACTTCGGGGCAGATGCCATGCAGAGCCAGGAACACGGTCATCTCCATGTAATCGGCGGCACCTTCCTCGGGCCCTACTGCTAAGGCACCGACGGGCGGGAAGAGCCGCATTTCGTTAGCTCTATGGAAACGCTGGCCATGAGTGCAGGGCCTTA
>JADFJI010000003.1 GCA_022566235.1 Chloroflexota bacterium | reverse complement strand
GGGAGGACCTAAAGATAAACTTCACCAGCTTCTTCAACGGAGGCACCTTCGAGCACTTTCCATCCCTCAAGGTAGTAATACTGGAGTCTGGCATCGGGTGGCTGGCGTACTGGATCGACCGGATGGATGAGAAGTTTGAGGTGAACGGGTTCACAACACCCATGAAGCAAAAGCCCAATGAGTATTTCCAGAGGCAGTGCTGGGCAGTAATGGACCCCGACGAGAGGCTTGCCCGGTTCAATATAGAGGCGCTGGGCGCGGACAAATTCATGTGGGCCTACGACTATCCCCACTCGGACTCCGTCGTCGAGCCGGTGAGTAAGCTGAAGGAAAACCTGAGCCCTCTACCCGAGGAGGCCCAGAGAAAGGTGTTTGGGGAGAACGCGATTGATCTGTATAAACTTGGATGATTGGTCAGTGATAGTTACCACTCGTCTTTTGGCCAACATAGGCGCCTAAAATCTTAGGCCGAAGGATTAGCTGGCCGTGCCATAGCTATAGCTATACATCAGCTTTCTCCTCAGCTCATCAACAGAACCTGGGCCACCTGGAGGAGAGCAAGCTTCGGAAGATCGTGTGTGACAACACCGCCAACCTGTACGGCTTTCCCAACTAGACCACCTACGTGAATCGGATGCGGCTTCGGTAACAATATCCGTCCCAACAGGAGGGGTAAATTGGCATACACAGGCAAGGTTATATCCGGCGACTGTCACGTGGATATACCCTGGTTGCCAGAAGATACATTTACTTCCAGAGCCCCGGCCCACCTGAAAGACAAGGTGCCTCACGTAGTGGATACCGCCGAGGGCAAGCAGTGGTACGCCGGAGACTCGCTGTTGGGCTGGGTCGCGGGGTCGGGCATCGGGCTCAAGCCTGGGGGCTGGGACCCCTACGTCTCCGGGATAAGCAAACGAATGGACAGGATGGAGGAGACCGGTTTCTTTTCCGATGGGCTCGAAGGCCGGCTCCATCCCACCACACCGGAACTCCGCCTCAAGGACCAGGATATCGATGGGGTAAGCGGCGAGGTCATATACGGCATCCTGGGCCTGGCCGGCGGCCTCTCCCTCTTCGACGCTGGTGAAGAGATGTCGGCGCCGGCAGGAGGTGACGCCCCCGGGCCCGGATACGGCATATCCGACGTTGAGACTATTACCACAGTTTATGAAGCCTACAACAACTGGTTGTCAGGCTTCTGCCAGACTAACCCTAACCGTTTTGCGGGACTGGGCGTCATCAACGGCCACGACCCCCAACTGGCTGCAAACCAGACCCGTAAAGCTGCTGACCTGGGCTTAAAGGGAGCAGAGATGAACGTCTCCACCGCCGTGAAGCCCATCTACCATCGGGCCTGGGACCCCCTGTGGGAAGCCGCCGGTGAGAACAAGATGCCCATCTCCTTCCACACCATAGGCCTCAACACCAGAATGCCCAACAAGTCCGACATGGAGGACTATAGCTGGTTGTCTAGCGGCATCTATGTGATCCAGTTTCAGCTATCGGGGGCCGAGTTTCTCTCCAGCATCATCTACTCCGGCGCCTGCGACCGCTTCCCAAACTTCAGGTTCGTTTTGGGCGAATGCGGTATCGGCTGGATTCCCTATATCCTCTACCGCATGGACGACGAATACGAGAGACAGTACTTTAACTTGGGCCTGAGCCTCAAGCCCAGCGAGTTCTGGAGCCGTCAAGGCTACTCGACCTTCCAGATCGAATACGTGACCGACGAACTGGTCAGCCGGGTAGGGGAAGACAATATAATGTGGGGGTCCGACTATCCACACGGGGACGGCGTCTGGCCCGATTCCCGTCAGGTAATCCAGGAAACCCTGGGCAAACTGGACGAAAGAGTTACCCAGAAAATAGTATGTGACAACACCGCCAAACTATACGGGTTCCAGGTCTAAAGATTGTAATAGACGGGTCTCTACATGCAGAGTTGCTGAGAGGAGGCAAGGACATGTCTGAGTTTGACCTTGTTATTCGTAACGGGACCATAGTGGACGCCACGGGAATCCCGGCTTACAGGGGAGACCTGGCGATTAAAGACGGAAAGATCGCCCGGATCAGCGGCAGGATCAAAGGAAACGGGGCCAAGGAACTGGACGCCACCGGCTGCATCGTGGCCCCTGGGGCCGTGGAGCAGCACGCCCACTACGACGGCCAGATCAACTGGGACCCTTACTGCACCCTATCGGGGTGGCACGGGATGACTTCAGTAACCATCGGCCACTGCGGATACGGGGTAGCTCCAGTACGGCCCGAGGACCGGGAAGCCAACATGCAGCTGCACTCCCGCATAGAGGCCATCCCGCTACATTCCATGCAGAAGGGAATCCGCTGGGACTGGGTCACTTTCCCCGAATATCTGGACAGCCTGCAGAATCATGGCATCGGTGTGAACGTGGGCTCCATGTTCGCATATTCCCCGGCCAGAGTGTGGGTAATGGGATCGAAGGAGGCAGGCGAGCGAAACTGGATAACCAAAGAGGAGCAGGAGCAGATCCTGGCCCTGTTTAGGGAAGCCCTCGATGCAGGCGCCTTCGGATTCTCCCTGAACAAGAATATGGCAGACCGCCCGGCAGGGGGAGGATACCTTCCCACTCATGTGGCTGCTGATGAGGAGTTTGTGGCCCTGGCTAAGATGCTGGGCGACTATGGCCTGGGCGGTATCACCATGACATTGGGAGGGACCGACGAGGACGGGAAGGAGCCCCTGGTTGAAAAGCTGGCCCGGGCCAGTGGTAGACCCGTCCAGTTCGCCGCCCTCAACTATACCGATGCCGATCCGGAGCTGTACAAGAAACAGCTGGCGTGGGTGGAAGGTGCCAAAAGGGAGGGCCTGTCAATCTACGGCCAGTCTCTTTGCATGCCCATAGACCCCAGGTTGAAGCTTTCCGAGTTCAACCTCTTCGACGATATGCCTAATTGGATGATAGCACTGCTCGGCACTAAAGAGGAACGTATCGAGAGGCTCCGGCGCAAGGAGATCCGCGATGGGATGAAGAAGGACATCGCGGAGTGGGATGCCACCGATTTCCACAAGGACTGGACCAAGTTCAAAGTGCTGGAGACGGTGCACGAGCGGAATTACAAGTATGACGGGATGAGCATCGCAGAGATCGCTCAGCAAGAGGGCAAAGACCCGGTGGACGCACTTGTGGACCTGGCCCTGGACGAGGACCTGGAAACGGAATTCAGCCTCATAGGGCTGGTTGGCGGCAACAAACAAGCGGAAATAGAGACCTTGACTCACCCATTGACGCATCCCTCCTTTTCTGATGGCGGCGCTCATGTCCGCTTCTTCACCACCAGCACATGGCCCACGTACCTGCTGAGCCACTGGGTCCGGGATGAGGGCGCCATGACCCTGGAGCAGGCCCATTACAAGATGAGCGCCCTACCAGCGTGGCTGGCCGGCTTCAGTGACCGGGGCACCCTGAGAAATGGCATGGCGGCGGATATCATCGTCTACAACCTGGACGAGTTGGGCTTCGAGACCAAGGAGCCGGTGTACGCCACCGACTTTCCCGGCGGCGAGAAACGGTTGATCCAAAAGCCAACGGGCATGCGTTACATCATGGTCAACGGGACGGTGACTTTCGAGAACAATGTGTGCACGGGCGCCCTGCCCGGCAAGGTTCTCAGGAGCTACGACATGGCCGGCTAGATGCTTCTGCATTAGGCATTTGAGGGGGGACTTAAACGTCCCCCCTCTTCCTTTCAACAAGGCCACGAGGTTTTAATTGAGAATTAGAGATGGTGAAAGACCTATCGTTGAACGAGGGGCCTCCTTTCGCATTGACGTTGACGGCGTCTCCATCCCGGCGTACGAAGGGGAGACAATTGCATCGGCTATTCTCGCCCATGGCGGCCGTGTCCTCCGCCGTACCCGCATTAAGGACAACCCCCGGGGCCTCTTCTGCGGGATAGGGGTCTGCTACGACTGTTTGGTAATCATCGACGGGACTCCTAACCTCCGGGCCTGCATGGCCCCGGCCGTCCCCGGCCTTCGGGTACAGACCCAGAAGGGCGTGGGGCCGGCGGAAAGGGAGGCCCGTGGAACAGGTTGACCTGGCCGTGATCGGCGCAGGACCCGCGGGGCTCTCCGCCGCCCTGACCGCACAGGCCGTCGGCCTCAGCGCGACGGTCATCGACGAGAATCCCCGGCCCGGGGGCCAGATCTTCCGGCAGATGCCCGAGGCCTTTCGGGTGGCAAGGCCAGAGGCCCTGGGACACACCTTCCAGAAGGGACAGGCCCTTCTGGAGAAGGTTTCTGGGGCCGGAATACAGCTCAAGCTAGGCACCACCGTCTGGGGCGTGTTCCATCCTCTGACCCTGGCCCTGCATCGGGGGGACTCTACTCAGAGCCTTCGATGTCGCACCCTGATACTTGCCACCGGGGCATACGACCACACCATGCCCTTTCCGGGCTGGACTCTGCCCGGGGTCATGACCCTGGGGGGCGCTCAGGCCCTGGTCAAGGGCCAGCGAGTGCTGCCTGGGACCAGGATCGTACTGGCGGGCTCCGGCCCTTTCCTGCTGCCAGTCGCAGCCCAGCTTCTAAAAGGAGGTGCGAGGATAGTCGCCATTCTGGAGGCTACCAGGCCTCGGTCCTGGCTGGGTAAGGCTGGCGTCCTCTGGAAACAGTGGGAGCGCTTCAGGGAGGCATGGGAATACATGCGCCCCATCGCCGCTGCCCGGGTCCCGGTCAGGTTCGGTCAGACCATCGTCGCCGCCCGGGGAGACCAGGCACTGGAGGAGGTTACCGTTGCATCCCTGGACCAGGAGTGGCGGCCAGTCCCCGGCAGCGAATACGCCCTGGAAGCCGACACCGCCTGCGTGGGTTTCGGCTTCTCCATAAACACCCAGCTTTCCAGGCTCTGTGGATGTGACCACCAATACAGCCCCGGGTACGGCGGCTGGGTGGTCTCCCACGATAGCTGGCAGCGGACCTCGGCCCAGAACGTCCTGGTCGCCGGCGAGGCCACGGGAATAGCCGGCGTCGACGCTGCTGTGGCCGAAGGCGCCATCGCAGGCATCGGGGCGGCCCTGTCCCTGGGCCTGATCTCGGAGGCTGATGCCCGGAGAAGAGCAGCGCCCCACAGAAAACGTCTGGGCCGGATGCGGCCATTCGCGGAGATGCTGGGGGAGCTCTTCGCCCCCAGGGAAGGGCTTCTGGACCTGATTACCGATGAGACGGTGGTCTGCCGTTGTGAGGAGGTGACCGCTGCCGAGGTGAGGCAGGCTATCGACAGCGGCGCAAGGGACGTGAACGGAGTGAAATCCAGAGCCAGGGCGGGTATGGGCCTGTGCCAGGGAAGGGTGTGCGGGGCTATCGTGGCGGAGCTGGTGGCCCGGGGCACGGGCCAGCCCGTAGAAGAGGTCGGAGTGTTCTCCGCCAGGCCCATTGCCAAACCGGTCTCCCTGGCCGCAATAGCCAGTATGGAATGAATTTGGCTAGGGTGCAAACTTGGTGCAAAAGAGCGTAGACGCCGTGGTCATTGGCGGAGGCATCCTGGGCGCCGCCACGGCAGACATCCAATGGGGTGGCCGGCGGGTCGTGTTCTCCGGTGACCTGGGCCGGCCGGATCTGCTGGATGAGGCGGCGGGCGGGGTGGACACCCGTTTCGCCGGCGCCACGCAGATCTTCCGCAGCCTCAAGGAGTCGTTCGTCACGCTGCNNNNTCGGGGCTGAGGTCTGCCTGGTCGAAAGAGGGGCCATCGCCTCGGGGACCTCGGGCGCGTGCGACGGCCAGATCCTGATAGCCGACCGGCACCCGGGCCCCGAGCTGGAGCTTGGCAAGCTGGCCCTAAAGCGCTGGGATGATCTGGCCCGGGAGCTTCCCATCGACATCGAATACGAATCCGGAGGCAGCACCCTGATCGCAGAGGTGGAGGAGGACGTGACCGCCCTGGCCCACCTGGTTGATTCCCTTAAGGGCGAAGGGATACGGGCCCATATACTCCAGGGGCCCGAGATGCGAGACCTGGAGCCTGAGCTGGCCGAGGACATTCCAGGCCTGGCCTGGTTCCCGGACCACGCGCAGGTGCAGCCCCAGCTAGCCTGCTGGGGTATGGCCCAGGCGGCCCGAGAGGGCGGCGCAATCCTGGAGACCCATACCGAGGTGGTCGCCATAGAAAGGGACCCCCGAGGGCGGGTATCTACTGTCGTTACGTCCAATGGCCCTATCACCACTCCCGTGGTGGTAAACGCGGCGGGGGCCTGGAGCCCCACCATAGGCGAGATGGTCGGGATTCGGGTGCCCGTCAAGCCCAGGCGAGGCCATATCGTAGTGACGGAGCCGGTTCCACCCATTCTGCGACATTCCGCAATGGAGGCCTCCTATACCCGCACCATAGACGCCGACGACGCGGCGCTCCAGGTGGCCATGGTGATAGAGCACACGAAAAGCGGCACTATGCTCTTCGGCAGCAGCCGGGAATTCGTCGACTTCGACCGTCGAGAAAACCTAGAGGCCATCAAGGGCATCGTGAGGCGGGCCATACGGTTCTTCCCCGCACTGGCCCGGGTCCAGGCGATACGCTGCTACACGGGTTTCCGCCCCTACACTCCGGACCACCTGCCTATCCTGGGCGAGTGCGAGCAGGTGCCGGGGTTCTATCTGGCCACGGGCCACGAGGGCGGGGGCATCTGCATGGGGCCTATCTCAGGGAAGCTGGTGGCCCAGCAGATCACCGGCCAGACCCCAGACCTCTCCCTGGAGGCCTATAACATCAGCAGATTCGACCACGACCCTAATGCAGGATAGCCCCGGAGCAGGGGCCTTGACCATCGCCACTTACCCTACTTGACGGCCCCTTCCTCCCTGAGTTTCTCTACCTGCTCCAGGCTGTAGCCCAACGACTCCAGCACCTCTTCAGTGTTCTCGCCGTTCAGGGGTGCGAAGCGGCGCAGGCCCGGGGCCTCTCCCTCGAACTTGAAGGGCACCCCCACCTGCCTCACTTTGCCCGCCGTAGGGTGCTGCAGGTCGATGATCATCTCCCTGGCCTGGACCTGGGGGTCCGAGGCCACCTCATCCAGGGAATAGACCTTGCCGACGCAAGTGTCCACCCGGCTCAGAATCTCAAACCACTCGTCCCGGGTGCGGGTACGGAACGCCTTTTCAAGCTCCTCCCTGACCCGCCGGTCCTGCTGGCCAAAGGCATCGAACTCCGATAGGTGCTCCAGGCCCATGGCCTGGCAAAGGCCCTGGTAGAACCAGGGCTCCAGACTGGAGATAGCAATATACTTATCATCCCTGGTCCGGTAGATCGAATACCTGGGGTCTCCCCCGTCCAGCCTGCCCTTGCCCCGGTCCGGGATGTCGCCGGTCTTGTAGTACTCCTCGAACATCGACGCCATGAGGTACACCACCCCGTCGGCCATGGCTACGTCTACGTAGCTCCCCTTCCCCGTGGCCTGACGCCCCACCAGGGCCGATAGGACCGCCACCGCCGCCGTAAGACCTCCGCCTGCGAAGTCGGCTATAAAGTTCCAGGGTATGGCGTGGTCGCCATTCGGCGTGCCGATGGTCCCCTGGGCCCCGGCTAAGGATATGTAGTTCAGGTCGTGTCCCACCATACTTCTATAGGGGCCCGTCTGCCCGTATCCCGTGACCGATAGGTAGATGATCTCGGGATTGATCTTCTTTATCGTCTCATAGTCCACCCCCAGCCTTTTCACCACCCCGGGCCTGAACTCCTCCACGATGACATCGGCAGTCCTGGCAAGCTTGTAGAATATCTCCCTGGCCGCATCGTTTTTTAGATTGAGGGAGATGCTTCGCTTGTTTCTGCCCATCGCGTCATAGGCGCAGTCCTTCTCCGTCCGGTTCAGCCAGCCGGCCCCCTTTTCGGCCCCCTTTACCGCTGCCCGGCGCCCCGACAGGCCCACCTCCTCTACCTTCAACACATCGGCGCCCAGGTCGGCCAGGACCATGGTACAGAAGGGGCCCGGGGCCATGCGGGACAGGTCCAGCACCTTTATTCCTTCCAACGGCAGTCCCATAGAGTCGCTCCTTTTGGTACGGTATCTCACTCACTCCTCTGTGGTGATCACACCTTCGGCCATGAGATCACCTATCTCGTCATCGGTCATGCCCAGAATCTCTTTGTACACCAGCTCGTTATGCTGGCCGAGGCAGGGGCCGGCGGACCGTAGCTTTCCGGGGGTTTTGGAGAGTTCGAAGGAGAACCCATCGTAGGCATGACGCCCTATTACCGGGTGGTCCAGATACTGGAAGAAGTCCCGATGCCTCACCTGCGGATCGTCGAACTGGTCCTGAGCGCTCTGGACCACTCCCGAGGCCACCCCTGCCCCCTGCATCATCTCCATAACCTCTCTGGGTGTGTAGTCCAGGGTCCACTGGCCTATAAGGCGGTCCATCTCCTCCTCGCTCCTCCTCCTGTTTCTCAAGGTCGAGAACCGTTCCTCCCTGGTCCACTCCGGGCCACCGAGAACGCGGCAAAAAGCAGCCCATTCCTCGTCTGTAAAAACAGCGATAGCACACCAGGCGTCATTCCCCTTGCAAGGGTAAGCGTTGTGGGGAGCGGCACTGGGGTCCCGGTTGCCCACCCGGCACCACTCACGTCCGTTGACTGCATAGTCCAGCTGGACCGGGGCCAGGAACTGGATGCCGCACTCCAGCTGGGAGAGGTCCAGGTGCTGTCCCAGCCCCGTCTTCCTTCGATGGTCAAGGGCCGCGACCAGCGCTATCGAGCCGTAAAAGGGCGAAATGAAGTCGGTGTATGCGCCATAGGGAATGGCGGGTAATCTATCGGGCCACCCCGTAAGATGACCGAACCCAGCCAGGCTTGCCATCATCATCCCAAATCCGATGAACCCGCCGTGAGGGCCTCCGTGTCCCTGCTGGCTGGCGCTGAAATAGATGATGTCCGGCTTGATCTTTCGCGCGCTCTCGTAGTCCAAGCCCCACTTCACCATCGCCTTGGGGCTGAAGGACTCGGCCACCACATCCGCCCAGAGCACGAACCTCCTAGCGATCTCTATCCCCTTAGGTTTATTCAGATCGAGGCTTACGCCGTACTTGCTGGAGTTGTAGTCGGCCACGAAGGCGCTGCGGTCTACCCCCGGCACCCCGTCCTTGAAGGGCGGCGCCACCCTTAGCGTGTCCAGATGGGTGTGGGACTCGATGCGGACTACCGTTGCCCCATGGTCAGCCAGGTTCTTGGTGGTTATAGGCCCGACACCCACCCATGTGAAGTCGGCCACCTTTACCCCTTCAAATATCTGCTTGTCCAATTTTCTCCCTCACCTAGATAACCTTTGCCGCCCTCAGCATGCCCAACTCGACCTGGTTGAGGCCCAGCTCCCCCATGTATATCTCCTCGTTGTGCTCACCAATGCGTGGGGCCCTGCGGGGAGGCCCCACGGGGCTCTCCGACTGCTTAATTGGCCAGCCGGGATAGAGGATGTTCTCCCCCAGCTCGGGGTGCTCCACCTCCCTCCAGAAATCCCTGGCCTTCAGCTGCTCGTTCTCCATAGTGGCAGATGGTGTGCCTATAGGTGCAAGCCAGATCCGTCTCTCGATAGCCCCCCGGTACAGCTCCAGGACTGTATGACGCCGGAAGAACTCGGCTATCGGTTTTTCGATCATGGCGTTGGTATCAGGGTCGTCGGGGAAAAATCCCAGCTTCTCCCATTGGAATCCCTTTAGCTCCAGCCCTATGCCTTCGCCGTTCATCCATTCCGTCAGGGCCCGGTTTACCCGTGCTCCTGTCTTGTGGCCCAGCACTACGAAGTTGACGTACCCGTCCTTGCACTCCCAGGTGTAACGCACAGGAATATCGACGGCCTGGCCATCCCGGCGCATCGAAAAGGTCTTGACCGCCCCACCCCTCTTAGTGTTCACACGGTTCATGTCCCAGGTTACTGTAATGTTCATCTGGGTCCACATCACCGCCAGCTGCATCGATGCATCGACCTGCTGCCCCTCGCCCGTGGACTCACGATGGTAATGGGCGTTCATGGTCCCGACACACGCCTGCAGGGCGGCGTGGCTCCAGGCCTGTGGGTAGCTGATTCTAACCGGGGGCCTGTCCTCGTCCCCACTGGCGTACATGATGCCCCCCATGGCCATCCCCGTCAGGTCGGTGGCTTTGTACCCGGCATAGGGGCCCGTCTGGCCGAAGGGCGTTATACAGGTCATGATCAGTCTCGGGTTCAGAGCGCTGAGCGCCTGGTACCCCAGGCCCAGGCCCTCTAGGTAGCCCGGGGCGAAGGACTCAATGATGAAGTCGGCCGAGGACACCAGCTTTCTCAGGATCTCACGGCCATCGGAGGTCTCCAATCCCAGGGTTATGCTTCGTTTATTGGTGTTGAAAGCCCACCAGTAGAGGCTCATCTCCGGATCGGGCAGATCGTGATAGAAAGGCCCCCGGCCCCTGCCCGGATCTCCACCAGGCGGCTCGACCTTGATCACATCGCACCCCATATCGGCCAGGATCTTGCCGCAGAGGAACCCGTCCTCCAGGGTCAGGTCAAGCACCCTATGGGGGCCCATCAAGCTCATCTACTGACTCTCCATCCCCATCCGGTGCCTCCGCAGCATCTCCGTTTCGCCCTGCCGGCCTTGCCGGATCCTATATTACGCCAGCGGAGCGCAGCTCCGTCAGCTCCTCCCGAGACAGGCCCAACTGGCCCATATATATCTCCTGGTTATGCTCGCCGATTCGGGGAGGCTTGCGCCTCATCTGGCAAGGGGTCTCGCTCATCTGCACGAAGGCCCCGGGATAAGGGACCCGGGCCGCGAGGTCCGGGTGGTCCATCTCCACCATGTACTCCCTGGCCTTGATCTGGGGGCTTGCCAGCAGCTCCTCGGGAGTGTTGACGGGCGTCAGCATGAACTTCTCCTCTATCGACCAGTCGTACAGCTCCTCCTTCGTGTGCCGAAGGAAGAAGGCCCCCATGACCTCTGCTTCGTCGTCCAGGTCCTGCTGGGTCATCAGCCTCTGGCCTTCCTGATTATTCAACCAGTCCTTCTCCAGAAGCCGGTCAACCTGGGCCCCATCCTTCTCCTGCATCATCCGGTAGAAGCGCTCCGAGCGCCTGGCAAAGATGGGGCCCCCATAGTTTGCATAGCCGACCTGTCCGTCCTTACATGGCCAGTGGTTAATCCTTCTCATGGGTGGGCTCGGCTCATTGTAAACATTACCCGCCCGACGTACGATCTTGCGGCTGATGTCCCAGGTCGGATTACTCTCCATGAGGGTCCACACCACACACTGCTGGGCCGAGACATCGACGTGCTGCCCCTCGCCCGTCGCGGCCCGATGGTGGCTGGCTATCAGAGCGGCGGCGCAGGCCTCAGCCCCAGCGTGGAGATACGCATTGGGGTTGCCTATGCGCATGGGCGGGCCGTCTTCATACCCGGTGACATTCATGAAGCCGCCCATAGCCTGCAGCACCAGGTCAGTGGCCTGATACCTGGCGTAGGGCCCCTCCTGGCCGAATGGCGTTATCGATACCATGATAAGACCGGGGCTCAAAGAGCGCAGCGCCTCGTACCCAAGGCCTAACCCGTCCAGATAGCCCGGGGCGAAGGACTCGATCAAGAAGTCCACCCCCTTCACCAGCTCCGTGAACAGCTTTCTACCGTCGCCACTGGATATATTCAAGGTGATGCCTCTCTTGTTTACGTTGAAGGCCCACCAGGCCATGCTGCTCTCGGGCAACGGGGCTCCCCGGAAGAAGGGGCCCTGGCCCCTGGCCCTATCCCCGCCCGGTGGCTCCACCTTGATGACGTCGGCCCCCAGATCGGCCAGGAGTCTGCCGCAGAGAAATCCCTTCTCATCGGTCATATCCAGCACTCGATAAGAGCCCAGGGCCGTAGGAGAGAAAGTGGTGTTGTCCATATGAAAATCCCGGGGTCTATTCCAGGGCGCCGACCTCCGCCAGATCCCCAATCTCTTCCTCATCCAGTCCCAGGATGTCCCTCAGAACCAACTCGTTATGCTGGCCCATCAGCGGGGCCGGGGAGCGAATCTGGCCCGGGGTTCGCGACAGGTTGAAGGAATATCCATCGTAGTGATGTCTACCCATCTCTGGATGCTCGATGGTCACGAAATGGCCCCGATGCCTTAGCTGTAAGTCTCCATAAAGACCCTCGGAGCTATGCACCACACCGGAGGGCACACCCTTCTCTTGGAGCAGCTCCATCACCTCCTCAGGAGACCTGCCCCGGGTCCACTTCGAGATCAGGTCGTCCAGGGCATCCTCGTGGGTCTTGCGACTCATAAATGTGGCGTACTCGGGCCTCACGGCCCAGGGTGGGCCGCCCATAGCCTCCCGGAGAGACCTCCACTGCCGGTCGTTGAAAACAGCGATAACGCACCACCTGTCTTCCCCAGCACACGGATATGCCCCATGGGGACAGGCCAGTGGGTCCATGTTCCCCCGCCTCTGGTACACCGCACCGTTGACCGCTGCATCCATGAGGACCGGCCCCAGGAACTGCAGGGCCGCTTCCGTCTGGGACAGATCTATCCGCTGGCCTCGTCCCGTGCGCCATCACCGCAGCCACTCCAAACCTTGGTGATATGAAGTCGGTATACGCCCCATAAGGCATTACCCCGTCCCTGTCGGGCCGCCCCGTCATATGTGTGAAGCCGGCCAGGGAGACGGCGTTGTTGCCGTAGCCCGGATGGCGGGAGTGGGGCCCCGTCCGGCCCTGCATCGAGGAGCTCAGGTAGATGATGTCGGGTCTGACCCCGACAAGCGACTCATAATCCAAGCTCCACCGCTTCATGGTGCCGGGGGTAAAGTTCTCCGCCACCACGTCGGCCCACAACACCAGCCGCCGGGCCACCTCCACCGCCTCGGGCCGGTTCAGATTAAGGGATATGGAGTATTTGCTGCTGTTGTAGTTGGCGAAGAACCCACTGCGGTTCAGGCCGGCAACTCCATCGGGAAAGGGCGGCGCCAGGCGCAGGACATCGATCCTGGCATGGGATTCCACCTTCACGACCGTGGCCCCGTGATCGGCCAGGTACTTGGTGGTAATAGGGCCTGCCGCCACCCAGGTGAAATCGGCTACCTTAAGTCCCTCCAAAGGAAGCCTAGCCACTAACCTTCCTCCCCAGACACCACCGCACAGCTCCCGGCAGGGAAGGTTGTTATGACGGATTGCAGCAAATAGTTCACCATGGTCACTTACCAGACGGGGTCAGAAACGCAGGCCGACAATCGGCTGTAATGTATAGGCCTGATATCGGACATGTCAACGTCGATGTTACTATAGGAGAGACGCTCAACTGCTTTTGTAAAAGGAAACAGAGTGACGCTCTACGTAATCGGGACCCCCATAGGCAACATGGAGGACATCTCCCTGAGGGCCCTAAGGATTCTGGGAGAGGTGCCGTTGATAGCAGCCGAGGACACCCGCAAGACAAGACGCCTCCTCACCAGATTCAAGCTAAAAACCGTTATAACCAGCTACCACGAGCACAACAGCCTGGCCAAGCTGCCCCGACTCCTGGAGCACCTGAAGGATAGGGACCTGGCCCTGGTATCCGAGGCCGGGATGCCCGGCCTTAGCGACCCGGGATTCGAGCTGATCTCGGCGGCCATAGAGAGCGCCATCCCCGTAGTCCCCATCCCCGGTCCTTCAGCAGTAGTGACCGCCCTGGTGGTCTCGGGCCTGCCTATCCACCAGTTCACCTATGTAGGGTTCCTGCCCAGGAAAAAGGCCGAGCGACGCCGTCTTCTGACCTCTTTGGCCCAAGAGCCTCGCACAATCATCGCCTTCGAGGCGCCTCACCGAATCACCGCCACTCTCCAGGACATATGTCAGATCTTCGGCCAGAGGCCCCTGGCCGTGTGCAGGGAGCTGACCAAGCTCCACGAAGAGGTCTTTCGCGGCACCGCCAGCGACGCCCTGGAGTACTTTCAGGAGCCCAGGGGAGAGATCACCCTGGTGATCGAGGGGAACTTGTCGGAAAGGGAAGGATTAACCGATGAGGCCCTGAAGGAGAAGCTGGCCCGGCTGCGAAAGCGGGGCGTAGGGGCCAGGGAGGCCGCTAAACTCATCTCCCAGGCCCACGATATCCCCAGGAACCGGGCCTACAGGGCATGGCTGGAGGTCACCAAAGGGGATTGAAAGGAAGGCGGTTCTCCAAAGGGGGCAGACCCGACACCGGAGGAGATGTCCACCATCATAATCGCCGGGTCAAGGCAGGTCCAGAGAAAGCCTAGCCCCCTCTATCCTGGCCCTTAGCTCCTCCTCGTCTACCCCCAGCTCTATGGCGCGAATAACGTCTGCCTCGGCCTCGGTATCCTGACCCAACAGGGTGTAGGCGAAGGCCCGATTTATCAGCGCCCCCTCGTGTGTCTTTCTCAGATCAAGGGTGATATTGAAATCCTGGACAGCCTCCACGTATCGCTTCAGCTTGTTATAGGTGACCCCCCGATTGTAGTAGGCCCGATCCAGGCCGGGCTTCAATTCTACCGCCGCCGTGAAATCGGCAAGCGCCCTCTGTAGGTCCCCCTGGTCCGCGAAGTCGATCCCCCTGAATATGTACTCGTCCGCATTTTGAGGCTGAGGGACGAAGGGGCGGTCATCCGGAGTGTCTGGTGCGACGATGAAGAACAGGAATGTTCCGCAGGAGAACACAAATATGAAGAGCACCGTTATGCTGCCGATGACAAAAAGGGGCCTCCAGGCGACGGGCCGGGTCTTGCCTTCTCTGGTCTCCTTCTCGGCGATCAGAGTTGCCAGGTCTACGGGTTCATTTTTTTTGCGAAAAAACCTCACCACGCCTCCTCAAGGGCACAAGGCTCGGGGCCGACTCCAGAACTCTCCTGCCCAAAGGATACCAGTCCATCACACGAAAGGCGCCTCAATCCCTTCTTATCCTCAGAGCTAGACCACTCCCGCATCCCTGAGTCGACCGACCCTCTCCCGATCGTAGCCAAGGACCTCTTCCAGCACCTCCTCCGTGTGCTGGCCAAGCAGGGGGGAGGGTTTGACCGTGAGGGCCGAGTCGGAGAGCTTAATCGGGCTGCCGGGGAAGGTGAACCGACCCCTCTGAGGATGGTCTACGGTCACTATCATCTCCCTCTCAAGCAGGTGGGGATCAGAATGGATATCCTCGGCGTTGAGACACGCGCCGGCAGTTATTCCGGCATCCGCCAGCAGCTTCATCACCCGGTATTTAGTATGCTGCATGGTCCACTCCTCGATGAACCTGGTCACCTCCTCCTTGTTTTTTATCCGGGCATCGTTGGTTGAGTAGCGGGGGTCGTCTATCAGGTCTTCCCTGCCCATGATCTTCAAGAAGGTGGGCCAGAGGCTCTGGCCTACGACCCCACTGACGAATATATACACGTAGTCATCCGGGCCACCGGGTTTGCACCGATACAGGTCCGCAGGCACCGAGCCCACGGAGCCCGTCCCCCGGCGAGGGGGTCTCTTCTTATCGTAGTAGTAGCCGTGCATAGTCACCCGGCTGAAGTTGACCACCGCATCCTGCATCGATACCTCCACCACCTGGCCTCTGCCTGTTGTCTGGCGTTGGTACAGGGCTCCCATCACCCCCAGGGCCAGATGATAGCCGGTCCCAATGTCCCCGGCGGTGATGCCCGGGAGCAGGGGAGGCCCATCGAGCTCTCCCGTCATAGCCACGGCTCCCCCCGTAGTGAGAGCTATCATATCGAAGCTTTTGTAGCCGCTGTAGGGTCCGTATGTCCCGAAGCCTTTGATCCTGGCCAGCACGATCCTGGGGTTGATCTTGGACAGGACATCATAGCCGAGGCCCAGACGCTCCAGTGTGCCCGGCCCCATGTTCTCGGCCACCACGTCCCCCTTTTTCACCAGCTCGAAGAAGATCAGCTTCCCCTCCTCGGTCTTCAGGTTCAGGGTCACGCTCCGCTTGTTGGCGTTGAGGGTCATGAAATAGTAGGTATCGTAGCCCGAGCCATCGTCCCTGACCTTCCTCCCGGGGTCGCCACGGCCCGGGGCCTCGATCTTGATCACATCGGCCCCCATCCACGCCAGCGCCTGGGTGCAGGTGGTGCCCGCCTCGAACTGGGTCAAATCGATAATCCTCACCCCTTCTAGCGCCATTCCCATAGCGGCCCTCCCTGTGTTAGCTATCTCAACGGATTATAGCAAATCGTCGGGCCTGGACTCGAAGGGAAAAGAGGCCACGAACCTTGCTAAACCGCCGTACATCTAATAAGTGAGTGAGAGGCCGGTCAGGCCGAGAAAGGAGGTGAAAGCATGAATGCAGATGAGATAAGGCAGGCGGCTCAGCGCAGCGATTTCAGGTCCAAAGCCGGGCCACTACTCGCCATGATGGGAATGGCGATGGTCGTTACCACCTTGGTCATACGCGTAGTCATCGCGGTCACTGCGGCTGACTATTACGCGTTAGACATGGTGACGCGGGACTCGGCACTGTCGGGCAGCACAATCCTTAACGATCTGTCCGTGATAAGCACGTGGCCCCTCTGGACCTTACCCTTCGGTTTCCTGGGCCTCGCAACCCTCATGGTGGGTATAGCACTGATATTCTCCACCATACCGGGCCGCATCCAACAGCGGGCCAGCGCCATGGCGTTGACATTGCCCAGGGTCATAGAGTCCCGTCAGGGGACCAAATAGGAAGGAGAAAATTATGGCAACTCAAACGGCTGTTCAGTTGGGGGGCATAGAAGTCTCCTCTGAAAAAGCCCAGTCCATGACCGGCATGCAGTCCATGGCCTCCAAAATGTGGGCCCCCTGGCTGATCATGGGTTTCATGATAGTGATGGTAAGCCTCATAATCGGCGCTATCGTCGCCAACACCGCCTCTGACTACTTCAGCTTCTCCAAGGAAGTCAGGGAAGCTGCCGTAGCCAACAGCGATATCGCTGATAAGAAGGCATTCATAGAGGCCACCAAGGCCTGGCTACCCACCTTTAAATTCCTCGGCCTGGGCATGATCATGGGTGGCATCACCTTCGCCCTGGCCACCATCCTGGGGAACCTGAAGACCGGCGGAGGCCGAGTCCAGGAGGCCATAGGTAAAGGCACAATGGAACTGAAGCCCCCCATGACCGCCAAGATGTTCCCCATGGTCATGATGATGGGGATGATGGTGCTGATGGCCAGCTTTGTCATAGGCATCATTCTGGCGGTGATTAGCGCCGACTACTGGAACCACTCCATAGCCGCAGAGCTGAACACCGCATCCGCAGGTTCGGGCCTGCTGTCCGACCTGGGGACGATCAAGGCCATCGGCCTCTGGCTTGCGCCCCTTAAGTTCGTTGGCATCGCCATGATCCTCAGCAGCATAGTCCTGGCGCTGGCAACCATCGTCAGGGTGCTGAGATTCCAGACCGTCAGGATCGTCGACCTCGTCAACGATTAGGGCTAGCTAGCGGGCCCTAAAACGGCACCAGCTAAAAAGGTCGGCCCCACGAGGGCCCAAGGGCCAGGGATGTCTCCCTAGGAGGGCATCCCTGGCCTTTGTTTCGCCCGTCAACAGAGGGCTGGCTATTGGACACTGTATAAACAGGCCAGCGAGCCACCCTGGAGAAGAGGCCCACGCATGAGGCATAACGGGGGGATTCCTACACTCTCAAGTGTGGGGATGCCGGGTGCCGGGAATTGCGTGGTGGATACGGCACCTGTTACTGTATCATTTATCCTAGTCGCCAAGTCCCTCGGAGCTGGGCCCCGGCTCCGTGGCTTGTGATACCGCACCGACACCGGATAAGGTGAGACCATGAACGAATCGACAGCAGAGACCCTGGATGAGTTCAGAAAGTCCTTTAGCTACGGCAGGCGAAACGATCTCTTTTTCAAGTTCCTGGCTTCCAAAAACTTCTCCGACCAGGAATCCGGAGAGATCTTACGAGGGCTTCTGGCCAAGCTGGGAGAGGCCCTGGACACAGGTGATTACCAAGGAGTCAAAGAGTACGTCTACCAGTGGCAGGTGCGGGGCTATGCTCCCCAGGAACAAGATGGCAGGGCCCCCAGGACCTTCCAGTACGACTCGGCCCCCTGGGCCCCATTGTCCAGGCCCTTATCAGAAACAAGGCTGACCCTTATCTCCACCGGAGGTCTATTCGTCGAGGGCGATGACCCCCTGGGCCCCAATGGCCCCACTCAGGAAGAGGCCATCTCCCAAATCGCCGATTTCCTACGAAGGCCCCCGAAGATCGTCACGATCCCACGGGACATAGATCCGGCCCGGCTACGGGTCAGGCATCCCGGCTACGACATTCGCGGCGCCATGCTCGATTGCAACGTGATTTTTCCCATCGACAGGCTCAAGGAGCTCCTGGTCGAGGGCCTCATCGGAGATCTGGCCGAGGATAACTATTCATTTGTGGGGGCCACTTCTCAGCGACGGCTCCTGGCTGAAGCCGCCCCGGCCCTGGCCCGGGAGATCAGGTCTAAGAAGGTGGATGCGGCCCTCCTGGTCGCCGCCTGACCCGTCTGCCACATGTCCGTGGGACATACGGCAAGGGTCCTGGAAGAGGCGGGAATATCGACGGTATGTGTGTTCATCCGTGCCTTCAGGCATGAAGCCCAATACCTAAAGCCTCCCCGGACCCTGGTCACGCCCCATTTTCTGGGCAGGACCATCGGCCCTGTCTGGGACACCGTAAGGCAGCGGCAGGTGGTATTGTCCGCCCTGAGGTTGCTGGAGGGAGCCCGGGAGCCCGGCATAATCCAGGATTTCTCCCCAGGCTAAACTTCATTCCGTCTCCGCCACCATAATCAGGCAACGTCTTTTCAAGGGGACGCCCGTTGACAGACCTCCTGGTGTACTGCCAGGGCCACAGCGATGAGGTCGCCGACCCCTCGGCCACGCGTACTGCGTTATCGGCTTCCCTGCTTCCAGAGCTTCAGCAAGACCCCCGCCATTCCGTCAAGGCCCTGGCAACATCGTCAAAGGTCTCGAACGGTATAAACGGATGTCCCCGAGCCTCCATCTCCCTTGCCAGGGTGCTTCGAGCCAGGACGAGATCGGATCGAAGTGCCGGGGCTACGTCGGATGTCCCGTCACCGATGTAGACCATACAGTCCGCCGAATCCCGCAGGTGCTCCTGACAGGCCAGCTTAAATCCCTTATCCGTTTCCACGCCTGAAGGATCGATATACTTGACCTTTGGACCCTCAGGGGTGAAATCCACCGTGCCGCTGTAAAGTTCCAGGTCGCTCAGGCCCAGACGGCTCAGTACCGGCTCTATGTAAACATCCAGGCCATTGCTGACCACCACGAGACGCACGCCCCGCTCCCGGCAGATCTCCACGAAGCGACTAAAGCCTTGCCTCACCCGGGCTTGACTCAGCACCACTTCCCGGATCTCCTCCCGGGACCCTTTCACCAGGAGCCATTGAAGCTGGTTGCTCTTCTCGACGGTTATGCAGCCCTGCGCGTAGCGGTCTTCAATCGATAGCCAGTCTCCGCAGGCGAACCTCTCAAGGACGACACGGTTCATGTTCTGCAGGACGATGGTGTCATCGAAATCACACTGGACAACGGTTCGGAGGGGAGTA
>JADFJI010000230.1 GCA_022566235.1 Chloroflexota bacterium | reverse complement strand
CTCTGGTCTTGGTGTCGTCGAACTTGAAGCCCTGCACCCATTCTCCCGGAGACTTACCCCGTAACCTGAGGCGCAGGGCCTCCTGGACCTCTCCTATGGAGGGCAGAGCGCAGTCGGCCATCAGGGTGTGGCGAACGCCGCTGTAGAGAACGTGGATGTGGGCGTCGATGAACCCGGGGACTACGGTTTTCCAGCCGAAGTCCAGGACCCTGGTGCCGGGGCCGGACAGGGCCTTGATATCGTCGTTGTCTCCCACGGCCACAAAGCTGCCGTCCCTGATGGCGACGGCCTGGGCCCTGGGCTGGTAGGGATCGACGGTTATGATATTGCCGTTGATGCCGATGAGGTCGGGGGCCAGGTGCTCCGAGACCAAATTCACCTCCCTGTTCGAGTCTCCTCCATCTACCGGGCTATCCGGCCAGGGCCGGAACCCGGGACAGCAGGACACCACCCGCCAGGGCTGAGCCGATTACCCCCGCCACGTTGGGGCCCATGGCGTGCATGAGGAGGAAGTTATCCGGCCTCTCCTTCTGTCCCATTCGCTGCACGACACGGGCAGCCATGGGCACGGCCGACACCCCGGCCGCCCCGATCAGCGGGTTGATCTTCCTGCCCGAGACCACCATCATCAGTTTACCGAACATCACTCCGGCCGAGGTGCCTATAACAAAGGCCCCAAGCCCCAGGCCCAGAATCTTGAGGGTGAAGAGCTGCAAGAAGGTATCGCCCGTCATGATCGAGCCGATGACCAGGCCCAGGAGAATTGTGACTATGTTTATAAGCTCGCTCTGGGCGGTGTTGGACAGTCTGTCCACCACCCCCGATTCCCTTAGGAGATTGCCGAACATAAACATGGTGAGCAGCGGGGCCGCCTTGGGCGCCAGGAGGCCGCCGATGATCAGCACAACGATGGGGAATAGTATCTTCAGGAGCCTGGGGATCGGGCGGTCCGTGTATTCCATCGGGATGCTCCGCTCGGCCTTGGTGGTGAGAAGTTTCATGATGGGGGGCTGGATAAGGGGCACCATTGCCATGTAGGAATAGGCGGCCACCACCACGGGCCCCAGGACCTCGTTGGGACAGGCCTGGGAGTCGGGGCAAAGCTGAGTTGCAACAAAGATGGTGGTGGGGCCGTCGGCGGAGCCTATTATAGCTATCGCTCCCGCTTCTCTAAGGGAGAAGTTCAGGGCTATAGCAGCCATGAGGCTGGCGAAGATGCCGGCCTGGGCCGCCCCGCCCAAAAGGAATGTCCAGGGTCTCTGCAGGAGGGGGGTGAAATCGGTAAGCGCCCCCAGGCCTAGAAACATCAGCAATGGGAACAGCTCATTGTCCAGGCCGTTCTCCTTCAAGACAGTCATGATGCCGTGCTCGCCGGTGAGGCCTCCCAGAGGAAGGTTGACGGCCATGGCCCCCAGGCCTATGGGCAGAAGCAGCAGAGGTTCGAAGCGATAGGCGATGGCGAGGAAGATCATCAATCCTCCCACGAGCATCATCACCACGGCCCGCCAATCCAGGCCTATGAAACCCTCGAAAAGCTCTTCAGCCACGTTTACTCCTCAAGATATGCCCGAGTGTGTTCATTCGGAAGGTCGGGACAGAGGTGTACACGGGGAAGGGTGCCATTCCTTCAGTCGCCATCGGCGTCCCGATCATCCTCCTCTGTCATGAACAGGGCCACGGCAATGGCCGCAGCCCTGGCCGATCTATCGGGGCCAGCCTCCGGCAGTCCAGTTCCGGCGGGCAACTCCAAGATGGGAGGCGGTTCCTCTGGCGGGGCCTGGAGCCGGGGTGATGGAGCCGCCGGCGCAAGCTCACCGATACTCTTCTTCCGACGCCCCTCCACTCTATCGATGACGAACCTGAGCCCCAACATGGCCAAAAGGATGGACACCAGGGCCAGGAATACCATTCCGACCCCTAACCCGGTTATTTCCAGACCGTCAAGATACAATCGAATCCTCTACTGTGGTTTCCGCGGAGCACAAATACTGGTGGATTGCATAAATCGGACGCACGGGCCCGGGGCCGGTCCTGGATGGCCAGACGGGTCCCTATCCGGAGGATCCGAGACGCTTCAGGTCACCCATAACCCTTCAAAGAAGGCAGGGTTGAGGGTGATCAATGTGTCCGACGCCTCCAGCAGTTCTTTTGACTGGTTGCTTTCGAAGCAGGCAATCTCGATGTACTTGCCCATGTTTTTAACCGTCTGGACGGCGTAGGAAAAGTCGCCGTCGCCGCTCACCAGGATGCCGGTGGTATACAGGTTTTTCCAGGCCAACTGCAGCATGTCCGTCGCAATCTTAATGTCGACCCCTTTTTCCACCGCAATCCCCCGGCGATAGGCGGAGTGGCCCAGCCTGACCTCCAGATAAGGGGTGGCATGCAGGACTGCCATGAACTTCTGCTGCTGCCAGAAGGCCTGAGGCTTGCGGCGGCTGTCCTGCAATATGTTGTAATAGTAGGTCCTGAGCAAACGGCGTCCTCGAAGCAATTTATTGACGAACTTGGGGAAGCTCAGGTCGGCGCGCCGACAGTTCTCCTCCAAGGCGTGGTACAGATTGCTTCCATCGATAAATATCGCCACCCTGGCTGCAGGGTCTTCTGTCCCAGCATTAGTGTTGTTTGAGCTTTCTAACATATACTTTTCTGATCTCGACTCCTTCTATTAAAATATGGAATTCGAGTATACCCCAGTCAGGCCCTATTACCAAGAGCCAGCTTGTGCCTGCCAAAACCACCACGTATAATACCGCCGTTGTAACATTGCCTTAAAGGCCCGCCCTATCGGGCCAAAGGGCCTGGGGCACAGCTATTTTTTAGTCTCCCTGAAACTAACGACTGTTTACATTGACACCTGCCAGGAAACCTAATACGGCCTCTAACCCTGGACAAAAGGGTGATGAGAATAAGCTGCTAGGGCCTGATTTCGCCAGGGCCTTCAACCCCAAGTCGGTTGCCGTAGTCGGGGCATCCCGGGCCTCATCAGGAGATGCCGGGAGCTGGCGCAATCCCTCGGGACAGTTCATTCCCTACCTGCAACATCTCGGTTATCGAGGAAAGATATATCCCGTCAACCCTAAAGCGACGGAGATCCTGGGCCTCAGAGCTTATCCCAATCTGGCCTCCCTCCCCGAGACCCCGGACATGGTCACCGTATCGGTTCCAGCCCGCTTTCTGGTGGGTGTCCTGGACGAATCTGCCTCTATAGGGGCCCTGAACGTTCACGTCTTTACCTCTGGGTTCAGCGAAACCGCCACCCCAGAAGGGATTGAACTGGAGATGGAGGTGTTGGAGGCCGCCGAAAGGGGCCGCCTCCGGCTGGTCGGGCCCAACTGCCTGGGTATCCACTCTCCCAGGCACAGGTTCTCCACCATCGGGGACGTGAAGAGCAAACCCGGTGGGGCGGCCTTCGTAGCCCAGAGTGGCGGCCATTCCATGGACTTCATCTTCCGCGCCTCGGATACGGGGCTGGGAGTCAGCAAGGTTATCAGCTTCGGCAACGCCCTGGTCCTGGACAGCCCCGACTACCTGGAGTACCTGGCGGAAGACGAGGACACGAAGACCATCGGCATGTATCTGGAGGGCGTAAAGGATGGGAAGCGGCTTCTGAGGCTGGTGAAGGAGATCAACACCGTCAAGCCGGTGATCATATGGAAGGGCGGGTTGACGGCCTCGGGGTCCCGCGCTGCGGCCTCTCACACTGCCTCGTTGACGGGGCAACGGCAGGTATGGGACGCGTTCTTCAAGCAGACAGGGGCGGTGGAGGCCGGTTCCGTCGAGGAGATAGTCGGTGTTATGAGGGCCTTTACCCATCTTCCAAAGACCAGGGGCAACAGGGTGGTGCTCATAGGCAGCGGTGGCGGCAACAGCGTGGCCGCAGCGGACATCTGCTCGGGAGAAGGGTTGGATATGACGGTGTTGTCGCAGGAGACCAGCGAACGCCTCAGAGAGTTCATCCCCGACGCAGGGAACAGCGTTAGGAACCCCCTGGACCTCTCATTCATGTCGAACGTCAGGGAGCGGCAGAAACAGGCCGCTGAGGTGGTGACCCGCGACCCGGCGGTAGACCTGGTCATGATGATCCCCAGCCTGGCCGAGTACACCGATCCCGGAGGGAACCCTGAGAGGGCAGTGGCCGAGGAGTTCGCCGGCATAGCCAGGGACGGCACCAACGGCAAACCTGTCGTCGCGGTGCTTCCCGGCCAGATCAGAGACCCCAAGATACGGATAGACCACCAGCGATTGCAACGGGAGTTCGATAAGGTCGGGGTGCTGGCCTACACCTCCTTGAG
>JADFJI010000229.1 GCA_022566235.1 Chloroflexota bacterium | reverse complement strand
CTGCACCGGGACCCCGGCCTCCCTTCCGATGTCGATGGCCTCTCGGAACGGGTCCAGCAACCCATCCCCCAGGGAGTAGCGGCAGTGGGTAACGTAGAGGCCGCCGTGGGGCTTCAGGGCCCGACACAGCTCCGTCAGCTCCCGGGTATCGCTATAGGCCCCCGGCACGTACGTGAGGCCCGTGGAGAAGCCGAAGGCCCCGTCCCTCATGCCCTGGTCCACCAGCTCTTGCATGCGATGCAACTCCCCATCCGTGGGGAGGCGGGCCTCCCAGCCCATGGCCTCGATGCGCACGGCGGCGTGGGGAACGAAATAGACCACGTTGCAGGCCACCCGCTTGTCGAACAGGTCCAGGAACTCTTTTACCGTGCTCCACCGGACATCGGGGGGAGGAGTGCCGTTCACGGCGGCCAGATACCACAGCAGCGGTTCCAGCTTCCCGGGGGAGATGGGGGCGTAGGAGAGGCCATCCTGCCCTAGGGCCTCGGTGGTCACCCCCTGGCTGACCTTGGCCTCGTGCCTGGGGTTGTTGAGCATCGCCAGGTCAGAGTGGGAGTGCATATCGATAAAGCCGGGGCATACGGCGTATCCCGTTGCGTCGATGACCCGTCCGGCTTTCAGCCCTGGGGTCTCGCCCCGCAGGACCGTCAGGGTGTCGCCCTCGATACCGATGTCGGCCCTGTACCAGGTCTGACCCGTGCCGTCGATTACTCTGCCGCCTGCGATGACGATGTCGAACATATACACCCTTCTCCCCGGGCAGGTTTTCTGGACCCCTTGGCCCTTGATCTCCTCTACCCGCATACACTGGCTGGTGAGCCCATATTAGACCTTAAACGGCACCCGGTCTAGAAATGGGGTGAGTCGATACATTGGCAGCACAGACAATTGCAGGTGAGGCTCTGGCCGAGTATTCTTCTCCTGTACGGCGATACGACGCAGGCACAGGGAGGATGCTGATATGACAGGCAAGAGGATAGTTGTGTTGGGCGGAGGCTTTGGCGGAGTGGCCGCGGCCCGTACGGCCAGGGCCCTGTTGAGCCGAGATCACCAGGTTACTCTAATAGACCGCAAGAAAAGGACCTATCTGTGCGGCGCCTTTCCACTATTGATAGTAGGAGAACGGGAGCTTCTTAAATCCAGCCGTTCCCTGGGATTGTTGGCCAATCGTGGAATCCGATACCTTCAGGACGAGGTCCAATCCATCGATACGGCATCGATGACCCTGGAGACCTCGGAAGGCAAGCTGGAATACGACTACCTGGTGCTGGCTCCCGGGGCGGTGTACGACTGGGACGCAGTCCCGGGTGCCGAGGCTGCCTACTCCTTCTACGATATGGAATCGGCCCGGCGCCTTAGACGCAGGCTCAGGACATTTCGCAAGGGTCGCATCGTAATCGGAGTGGCTAGAATGCCCTATAAATGCCCTCCCGCTCCCTTCGAGACTGCGATGGTCTTGAGCTGGTTCTTCAAGGGTCGGGGACAGCAGGATGAAATAGAGATACATGTCTCCACCCCGGAGCCGATGCCCTTGGCCGTGGCTGGGCCAGAAGCCGCCGCGAGGCTGGTTCGAGACATGGAACGCCGGGGGATAGAGGTGCACACCGATGCGGGAGTGAAGGAGGTGTCTCCCTCAGGTCGTGAGGTTGCCTTTACCGACGGCACTTCCCTGGAAGCAGATCTAGCCATAACTATCCCCGTACACAGCCCCCCTCAAGCGGTGGCCGCAGCGGGACTGGTGGGCTCCTCGGGCTGGGTCGAGGTAGACCGACGCACCCTGCAGACCGGGATGCCGGGGGTCTTTGCCGTGGGCGATGTGAACATGGTGCCGATGGCCAACGGCCGGGGCCTGCCCAAGGCTGGAGTGTTCGCCTCTGGGGAGGGGGAGGTGGTCGGGGCCAACATAGCGGCTGCCATCAACGGCACAGACCCCGTTGCCTTTTCGGGGGTTGGTCACTGTTTCATAGCCTATGGAGGTGATCGCGTGGGAATGGTGGCGGGCGATTTCATGGCAGAGGGGAAGCCCAGGGTAGAGCTTACGCCGGCCACGGCCCGGGGGATGCGGGCCAAGGAACGCTTCGAGCGGGACTGGCGTCGTTTTCGTATCTAGGCTCAAACCTTCAGGCGCCAGACCCTTCCTGTTCGATGTGAAGCGGAGCGCCAGTCGTCGTAGAAGCCTGCCGGGATTGGTGCCGTGGGACACCAACTCGGCAGCATTGCCCCATGTTTCGAGGCCCGGACCCCGAGGTCTAACACCCGACCTTTCCGTTCATAAAGGGCTGATGAGGGCAGGCGTTTTTGCGGCGTATACTGTACACTATGGACGTAAACCCTAGTCACCCCAGGAGGTCATTCAGTCATGCGTGAAGTAGCCATTGTCAGCCCCCTTCGGACCCCCGTAGGCAGGTTCGGGGGGACCCTTAAAGACATCTCCGCCGAAGACCTGGGCACCCTGGTCATCAGGGAGGTGGTATCCCGCTCAGGCATCGACCCCGAGCGGATTGACGAGGTGATCCTGGGGCACAGCTACCCCAGTGGCGAGAACCCTGCCATCGGGCGGCTCTGCGCCCTCAAGTCCGACCTTCCCATCGAGGTGGGGGGCTATCAGTTGGACCGGCGCTGCTCCTCGGGCCTGCAAGCCATCCTCAACGCCGCCATGCTGGTGCAGACCGATAACGCCGATGTGGTCATCGCCGGGGGCGTGGAGAGCATGAGCAGTGTAGAGTACTACGTTACCGGGGCCCGCTGGGGTGGACGCCTGGGCTCCATGCCATTTCATGACCGGCTGGTCCGAGGCCGGGAGACCGTTTCACCCGAGGAGCGGTTCGGCCATATCTCGGGCATGATCGAGACCGCAGAGAATCTGGCCAATAAATACGAGATCTCCAGGGAGGAGCAGGACCAGTACGCCCTCCGTAGCCATCAGCGGGCGGTGGAAGCCTCCGAGGCAGGCAAATTCAAGGATGAGATCGTCCCGGTCCCCGTGCCTCAACGCAAGGGTGACCCAGTTATGTTCGACAGCGACGAAGGCCCTCGCAAGGACACTTCTCTGGAGACTCTGGGAAAGCTGAGGCCGCTGACGAAAGACGGGTCGGTGACCGCGGGCAACTCCAGCAGCCAGAACGATGCCGCCTCGGTTTGCATGGTGGCCGCCGTCGAAAAGCTGGATGAACTGGGCCTGGAGCCCGTGGCCTACCTGCGCGGGTGGGCCGGGGTGGGGGTCCATCCCGCCTATATGGGCATTGGTCCCGTGCCCGCCGTCCAGAAGCTCTTTCAGAAGACGGGCTACTCCTGGAGCGACATCGACCTTATCGAGCTGAATGAGGCCTTCGCCTCCCAGGTGCTGTCGGTGCTGCGGGAGTGGAACATCCCTCGCGAGGATGTGGAAGAGATCCTTAACGTCAACGGCTCGGGCATCTCCCTGGGTCACCCCATCGCGGCCACGGGGGCCCGTATCCTGACCACCATGCTTCACGAGATGAAACGCCGGGGGGCGAAGCTAGGCCTGGAGACTATGTGCGTGGGTGGAGGACAGGGGATGGCCGCAATCTTCGAACTGGCCGCCTAGCCCCCGGATTTGAGCTAAGGCCTGCTCATACGACGCCGTTTAATAGGCCCTATAAGGCAGGAGTGACCCGACGCCGAGCCCCGATACTCGGGACGAGCGGGGCGTGGGGTTTGGGGGTGAGGAGACCATTCCTTCCCCCTTCCTGGTCAGGCCTGTCCTGCCTGCCATCGAAGGGAGCTAGCCAAAGGGAGAGCGTCTTCCACGAGCCCTGGGAGGACGGGCCTTCAGTATAGCCGGAGAGGAAGATGAAAGAGGCGGGCGAGGAGTTGGGGCGCAAGGTCTGGGAAAGCCTTCTTTGGCGGGGGATTGTCCCGACATGTCGGGACAATCCAAATTTGTCCCCCCTTCCTGGCTAGGAAGGGGGCCAGGGGGATGGTCGTCCCGACTTGTCCCGATACTCGGGACTTGTCGGGATTCAGCACTCTGCTAGTAGCTCACCTTGGCCCCGGTGGTTGCGGTCTTTCCCGACCGTGCCTTCTCCACCGCGTAGGCCAGGTCGCTCAGGTACTCCTCCACCACCGGCAGGTGGACGGGGGTGATCAGGTGATGTATTCCCGGAGGTTCCGTGAGCCTGTTTGGTACCCAGCCCGCCTCGGCCAGGACGTCGGCGACGGCGAAGATATCGAAGCTCCGAGACCCGAAGGTGAATATGCTGAGTTCCGGGTCTCCCCAGGTCTCGAGGCCATCGATGCTACGAACGCCGTTTATCAACGCCTCCTTGGCCTGC
>JADFJI010000228.1 GCA_022566235.1 Chloroflexota bacterium | reverse complement strand
GCCGGGGGGCCCAGGGGGTCTGGTGCGGGACTCTGTTCCTGGCCTCGGAGGAATCCGGGATAACTCCTATTCATAAGCAGCGCATCGTCGACGGACGCTCCGAGGACTGGGTGATAAGCCGATTGAGCTCGGGCAAGACGGCCCGGTACTTCAACAACGTTCTGGTAAAGGAGTGGGAGGAATCGGGGCTTAAGGCCCTGCCCATGCCCCTCCAGGGGATGTTGCTGGAGGACCTGGAGGAGGGAGCGCTGCAGGCGGACCTGGAGGAGCTTGAGCTGTCGTCGGGAGGACAGGTCGGGGGGTTGATCAAGGAGAAGAGGCCCGCGGCCCAGATACTCGAGGAGATGGTGGACCAGGCCTCGGAGATACTGTCGAGGCTGGCCCGGGAAACAGTGACTGGTTGATCCTTTATGTCGACTTGTGGGGTATACTTCTGTTATGTATGGCCCTAAACTTCGGAGGCGCCCGATGAAAAATGAGTTCACAGCAATTATCGAACGTGATGGCGAGTGGTTCATTTCCTACTGTCCTGAGATTCCCGGGGCAAACGGCCAGGGACGTACCAAAGAGGAGGCACGGGAAAGTCTGGCTCAAGCGATTGGGCTTATCCTTGAGGACCGAAGAGAAGATGCCCTGCGTGGAGTACCGCCCGATGCCTTCCAAGAAACAGTAATTGTCAAGTGAAACGGAGCACTTTGCTCCGGCACCTTCGGAAGTACGGTTGCTACCTCAAGCGGGAGGGTAGTGCTCATTCATTATGGGCCAACTCCAATACCGGTGCTTTAGAGGCGGTCCCGCGGCATACTGAGATTTCCAATAAACTTGCCCGAAAAATCTGTCGTAATTTATCAGTTCCAGAAGTTGGGAATAAGTAGCCCTGTCTAACTCCTCACTTCAGCCCGACCTCTGACGCCCCGATTTCACTACCAGCCAGGCTTCAGAGATACTGTCGAGGCTTTCCCGGGAAGCGGTGGCTGATTGACTCTATATACCGACTTGTACGGTGAATCTCGAACGATGAAAATGTTTTTCCCGTTCGTGGTGAGCTTGCCTGCCCAGCATGCCATCGAAGGGAGCAAGACCGAAGAGTCGAACCATGAGCGGAATCAGCTACTTCATCCTTCGACTGGCTCAGGACGAACCGTTATTTTCTCAGGGACGACCGTATCCCGCTGAAGGAGGTCTATGTATATTCCGAAGCACTATGCAGAAACGGACCAGGAGAAGCTCAGGCAATTCATAAGGGACAACGGGTTCGGTATCCTCTTCTCCCATACGGGAGAGGAGCCCATGGCCACCCACCTGCCCTTCGTCCTCGATGAGAAGGGCGGGGACCGGGGGGTGCTCCTGGGGCACGTGGCCCGGGCCAATCCCCAGTGGAAACGGGCCGACAACCAGAGGGTCCTGGCGGTCTTTCTCGGGCCCCACGCCTACGTATCCCCAACCTGGTACCGGGAGCCCGACACCGTGCCCACCTGGAACTACACCGCCGTCCACGTATACGGGGTGCTGAGGGTGGTGGAAGACGTGCCGAAGGTGAAGGAGATCATAAGCAGGATCACGGAATACTACGAGTCGTTCGAGCCCGAGCCCTGGCGCCCTGATTTCACCACTGACTATGCCCGGAAGATGCTGAAGGGTATCGTCCCCTTTGAAATCGATATCGAGGAGATTCAGGGCAAATGGAAGCTGAACCAGAACCATCCGCCCTACAGAAGGCGGCGGGTGGCGGATACCCTGAAGAGGCTACCCGGCCAAAACGCCCGGGAGATCGCAGAGCTTATAGAGAAGGGCTTGAGGGAAGGGTAGGAGTTCGTGATGGAACGTCGTAGTCCAGCAGATCGCCCGGAGCACCTTGTCTACTGCCTCTCTATAGATCTGATTCGTTCCACAGAGGC
Source organism: Chloroflexota bacterium (assembly GCA_022566235.1). Lineage (GTDB taxonomy): Bacteria > Chloroflexota > Dehalococcoidia > Plut-88900 > Plut-88900 > JACZVB01. The sequence continues at coordinate 2,406 of JADFJI010000228.1, read as the reverse complement.
TGGGCTGAAACTCACTACACATAGGTTGGACATCTTCAACAAATCATTAACGGAACAGATCACGTCTCATCTCGAAAATCTCGAATTGATGGACGTATTGCTAAAGTTCACTGGCGATGGATGGCTGTTAATGACAGACGCTGTGGATAAAGCTCGCGCCTTATGCTGCCTTGCAACTATTATGGCTAGCAGATTTCAAGATGAGATGAGCCGGGAAACTGGAATATCCAAAGAGAAAATATCACCACTTAAGCTCGCTGTCTGCGCTGGCCGGGATATGCGTGTTGAGCTGCCAGACGGGTCCAGCGACTGGGTAGGTGACAGCGCTCGAAGGGCCGTGCGAGCAGGTAATTGTTGTTCTCCAAATGAGATTCTTGTAAGCGAACCTGTTCGCGACATCGTTCTCCGGGACTTTGCTCATGAATCGGCGAATGTCGAACAGCGCCCTCTGGATCAACGGCTCAAGGAGGGGGAAGAGGCCTTAACACTGTATGTTTTGGAGGAGTTAAAGCTTGAAGCAGCCACCGAGTTGGGTGCTTTCGAGTGCTATGTCTACACTCTTGATGTCATCGGGAAAAAAGAAGAAGCGGCAGCGGCTGCTCCGCAATGGGCGGAGGCCATGCGGCGTGAGGGCATCCAGCCTGATGTGGTCACCTACAACATCCTTATATCCAACACTTCCAATTACGAAACGGCTGAGGCCTGGGTCGAGACCATGCGGCGTTAGGGCATCCAGCCCGACGTGGTCACCTACAGCACCCTCATCTCCAAGGCCCCCGACTACGATACGGCTAAGGAGTGGGTCGAGATCATGCGGGGTGAAGGCATCCAGCCCAACGTGGTCACCTACAACACCCTCATCTCCAAGGCCCCCGACTACGATACGGCTAAGGAGTGGGTCGAGACCATGCGGGGTGAGGGCATCCAGCCCAACGTGGTCACCTACAGCACCCTATTTAGTAAAGACCTCTCAGGGAAATCGGCAGATGCAATTCTCGCGTGGTATCTAGCTCAGGAGTACCACCCTGAGATACCCATCCAGGCTGCAATAGCCACCTATCGAAAAAGCGGTCGAATCGATCAATCCCTTCGCCTAGCATTAGACTACCCACACCTTCCAGCCGCCCGAAAGTTGATACGGCGGCACGGGGAGGAAGCGCTCTCATATTTCGCGGATATATATGAACGGGACCCTCAGCATCCCAATGCCAGCTATGCTTTAGGCGTAGCTCTCATGGAGCTCGGAAGGGAACAGGAAGCCCGACCGTATTTGAAAAAAGCCTTGAGGCTGGCTAGAAAGGGCCACAGAAAGGCAGTAATACAGAAATGGCTTCGCCAGATAGATAAGAAGCTATCCCAGACGTAACCAACAAAGGCCTCTTGATATCTCCGTACCATGATCTTGGGCAAAAAGGACGGCAGGTTCCCTACATGGGCTTCTGGCCCGTGATGAGGCAGTAGCTCAGGCCCCCGTCCTGGATCAATCGATCAGCCTCCGACAGCAAGTCCTTTACACTGGAGCCTAAATCGAGGCCTATCTGAGGGACTTTCACCGCCCCCATCTTCATCATCAGGCCCAGGGGCCCCAGCTTTTTCTTGATGGCTCCTGCCAGGGCCTTCAGCTCCTCACCGTGGTCCTCCACCCGGATATCGTCCAGCCCCGCTTCTGATAAGAGGGCCATGTAGTCTTCGGGCCGTTTCACGTCGGCTAGACAGGCGACCTGGGAGATCACACCGCGCAGGCTTTCGGGCAACTCGACGGAGCGGGTGACGTCGCTTATGCCGATGGCGCCGCCGGGCCTGAGGACCCGGGCCATCTCCCTCACGGCCTGGGGCTTGTCGGGAAAGATGGAGAGGGAGCACTCGCAGATTACGGCGTCCACGGCACCGGAGGCGATGGGCAGCGACTCGGCGTCGCCCGCGACGTAATGAGCGGCCCTATCCAGGTGTCGCCCTTTCGAGTCTTCCAGAGCCCGGGCCAGGCTATCCGTCACCAGGTCAATCCCTACGACCCTGCACCCCAACTCCCCGGCAAGGTATCCAGGGGTGGCCCCCCTGCTGGTGGCCACGTCCAGGACCAGGTTGCCCTGAACCAGGCCCATCTTCTCCGCCAGCCGTCGGGTAAGGGTGAGGCCTCCCGGGTGAAGGGACTCGCCCATTAGCCAGTGGACTGCGGGGTGGCGGTACAGGCCGCTGCAGGAGATGCGCAGTTGCTTATTCAACAACACATTCCACCATCCCTTCGATGGGACTCAGGACAGGCCCCCTGACCCCCCCCTTCCTGGCTAGGAAGGGGGTGGAAAATTAGGTTGGGGGATACCCCCATACCCCCACCAAAGGGGTTACACCCCTCTGGACACCCCGTTGGGAGACGCTCAATAGCTTCACAAGTTGGAAAGGGTGAAG
>JADFJI010000227.1 GCA_022566235.1 Chloroflexota bacterium | reverse complement strand
TAAGTGGGCATGCCAGCACCTCGGGTTTTAGTCTGTCGCCTTTGCCTTCAAAGGGTAATTAACCCCCAATATAACTCTCGAGCGCTGTCTGAGATTCGCTAAGAGACCCACGACGAGCTTCAGCGAGTCGGCGGTGAGTGGACCGACCTCCTTGAGGAGAGCCGTATCAGCGGGGCTTGCGCCGACATCTCGGCTCGGTACGCCTCGGTGAACCACGACCAGAGGTTCTCGTCACCCCGTGCAGTTAACTGCACGGCGGGGTTGCTCCCCCTCTCCTCTACAAGGGAGAGGGGTTTATGGGGGTGAGGGCAGAAACCCCTACACCCTGCCCAGTTCTACCCCGAGATCATAGGTCCAGTCCACCGGCCCCCTGTCCTCTGCCATCCGGCTGCGCCTTTGACCAGTAGCATCCTGGTCTACCTGCTGGGAAGCGGAATCTATCACCACCCCATAGTCCTCCAGGGCCGATGATATAGACACCCGGCGGTCCAATACGTCCTCGAGCACCAGGCCAGGGTCCCGGTCCAGGGGATCGCCGTAGCCTGCGCCCCCGGCGGTGAAGGTGTGAAGCTGGTCGCCTTCTCCCAGCCTCAGGGTAGCCTTGGGGGCTACCTCCTCCACCTCTCCCGTCTTTCTGACGATCCTGGCCATGCTCATCTTGCCAGGCAGTCCTCCGAAGAGGCCCCAGGGCGGCACGGTGTGCCGTTCCCCTCGATAGGTGATAGTGGCCTCTCCACGCCCCACCTCGAACACCTTCTCCAGGCCCAGGCCTCCCCGGAACTTCCCCGCCCCACCCGAATCGTCCCATAGCCTGGATTTCATGATACGGATCGGATAGTCCATCTCTATCGACTCGGCGGGGATGTTCATGCAGTTGGTGACATCGGTCTCCACGGCATCTATGCCGTCGGCGTTGGGGCGGGCCCCCATGCCCCCGGCCCCCAGCTCGCTGGTGACGTAGGCCCTGTTGGTGGCCGGGTCTATCCCTCCCAGGGCCATGACCAGAAGCTGGCCCGAGGACGCTGCCGGCAGCTTGCCGGGCACCGCCTGTACCAGGGCCCCGTGGAGCACGTCGGTAATACGCTTAACCGTGGCCGTCCGGGAGTTGACGGGGGCCGGAGAGGAAGGGTTTACGATGCTGGAGTCCGGCAGGGTTACCTTGATGGGCCGGAAGCATCCGGAGTTGGTGGATATGTCCGCGCCGGTAATGGCCCGCACGATGTAGTAGACCGTCGAAAGGGTGGAGGACATAGGAGAGTTGAACGGGCCCTTGACCTGGGGGCTAGACCCGGTGAAATCGAAGGAGATATCCGACCCCTTGACCGTCACCGTTACCTTAATCCTGGGTCTTATGTCCATATCGATGCCGTCGTTGTCCAGGTAGTCGGTGAAGGAGTAGGTGCCGTCGGGCACATCCTCCAGGACCCGGCGGGTAGCTGCCTCAGAGTTGTCCAGCAAAGTCTTCATCGCGTCCAGCACGACGCCCTTGTCGTACTCGTCCAGAAGGGCAGGGATCCGGGTCTTGGCGACGTGACATGCCGCCAGCTGCGCCCGTATGTCTCCCATCACCACATCTGGGATTCTGACGTTGCACTTGATGATCTCGTGGATCGTCTCATTAGGCCTGCCCGCCTCGTACAGCTTCAGTGGGGGCATAATAAGCCCCTCCTGGAAGATCTCCGTTGCATCGGGGGGTATGCTGCCCGGGGTCTTGCCCCCTATGTCCTGGTGATGGGCGATGGTGCAGCCCAGGGCCACGGGTTCACCCTGATAGACCACCGGGGCGATGATGGTGATGTCGGGCAGGTGTGTGCCGCCATGGTACGGGTTATTCAGGATATAAGCGTCCCCATCCTTCATGGTCGAGGGCGGAAATTTATCGAGTATGGCCCGGACCGCGGGTATCAGGCTCCCCAGGTGAATGGGTATGGAGTTGCCCTGAGCAATGGTCTGTCCGTGGATGTCGAATATCGCGGTGGAGGCGTCCAGGCCCTCCTTGATGATGCTGGAGTAGGCGCTTTTGAGTAAGGTCAACTCCATCTCATCGGCTATGGACTTCAGCCGGTGACGTATCACCTCCAGGGTGATCGGGTCTATCATGAGGCAGCCTGCTCCACAGGGGCCTTGACCTGACCCTTGAACGCCGGCATCACCTCTTTCCCGAACCATTCCAGCTGCTCCAGGATCACGTCCTGCGGCGTCCCGATGGCGGTTCCGACGTTCACCCGCTCCAGGCCCGGATACAACTTCTGCACCTCCATCAACCGCTCGATTATGTGCTCGGGCGGCCCGCACAGCCACCGGCCCTGCGCTGAGTCTTCCTCTATCCTGGGCAGGTCTGCAAAGGGCGCCTTCTCCGGGTCGCTCAGCAGCTCGATCTGTTCCGGAGTGATGCCCCTGCGCATGTTCAGCGGAGCGAACATCTTCATATCTTCGTAGTAGAAGTCTCGGGCCTCTGCTAAGGCTTTTTCCTGGGTCTCGGCTATGTGAAAGGCGAAGCCCATCAGGAGGTCACCACCAAGCTCCGTCTCCCGTCCGTGGGCCGCCAGTGTGTCTCTCCAGGCCTTGACCACCGTATCGCTGGCCCCTCCCTGGGCCACCCCTCCCCCGATAACTCCCTTGATACCGTGCTTGGCCATGAAGTTCATGCCCCGGGGGCTGGCGCTCACTATCGGCTGCCAGCACTCCACCGGCAGGTGCAAAGGCCGCGGGACAAGGGTGATCTCCTCAAGCTCATACCCCCTATAGGGGACCTTGGCCGGTATATCGTAGTGCTTGCCGTGGTGAGAGAAAGACGGTTCATTGAACGCCTTGAATATGATCTCCACCTGCTCCTCGAAAAGCTCCCTGTTGGCATCCCCGTCCAGCAGTGGAGCGCCCATGACCTCCACCTCCCTGGTATGGTAGCCTCGGCCTACGCCGAAGATGATCCGTCCCCCGGTTAGGACATCGGCCATGGCGAAGTCCTCAGCCAGGCGAAGCGGGTGCCACATGGTGGTGACATTGAATGCAGACCCGAATTTCAGCCGCTTGGTCAGGTGAGCAAGGTGGACCCCAAGCATAAGGATATTTGGAATGCATTCGTATCCCTCTCGCTGAAAGTGGTGCTCCGCCAGCCAGAGGGTGTCGTACCCCACCTCGTCCATCAGCTTGGCTATGGCCTCGGCTTTCGAGAACGTAGTTAACAGGTATTCGTTAGAATACAGGCGGTCGTTTACCGCCGTCCCCGCCAGCCCGATGTTCTCCAAGTCGACATGCCCGGCGAAGATGGTGCCGAACTGGTTGATCATCCGTTACCTCCTGGGCCCCATACGGACAGGCCTGCTCTGCCGTTGAAACAGGAACCGCCGGTCCTGGCTTATAGACATACTCCGTTGGTCTGCCACTAAACAGATGCGAGTGTAATTGGGCCTAAACCTACTGTCAACGGTGGGACCTGGCGTCCACGGACCTGGCATCAACACATCAGCCACGAGATTCGGCACTCATCAATTGTGCCTTCTAAAAAGGCATAGCAGCTTCGGAAAATGTGGCTTGCCCCAGGATCGAGTACAAAGGGCCGAGGTTTAAAAGGTAACCCGGCAGGTGAAATCCCTCTTAAATACAAGGAAACCCCTAACACAAAGTGGAGTTAGTACTATAGTCCCTCTGCTTGTTTCGGGATAACCTTACTATGTCTGATGGATACGAAGGCCCTTTTGGAGAGCTAAACAGAGATGATCCGGGTCATACTGGTCGATGACAGCCCCGATTTTCGGGAGTGGCTCCGGGCGCTGCTGGATGGCAGCGCCCAATTTCAAGTCGTGGGGGTAGTCGCATCGGGTGACGAGGCTACCGACCTTGTTGCCAGTCTGCATCCGGACCTGGTCATCGTGGACCTCTTCTTAGGGGACGAAAGCGGGCTTGATCTCGTACGTACTATTCATGCAGAGTTTCCCGCAATCGAGTCCATAGTCATCTCCATCGATGAAGAAGGCATCTATGAGACCCTGGCCAGAGAGGCGGGGGCCCTGGCCTTTATCCCCAAGGCCCGTTTATCTTTAGAGGCCATCAACAGTGCCCTAAAGGGAGAAGAATAACCCTCTAATTGAGGCCTGTGGCCTAGGGCAAGCCGCTTAACAGGTCCCTATAAAGCGTGGAGTGCCCCGACGCCGAGCCCCGAGTATCGAGGCTCGGCGTGATTGCCGGGAGTTTGGGGGGCCCCAGTCCCATTCAGAGGGATTCCATCCCGACTCATCGGGATGGTGGGGGGTATGTCCCGACTGGTCGGGACCATATTTATTTTCTCTCCCCCTCTCCATTAATAAGGGAGAGG
>JADFJI010000226.1 GCA_022566235.1 Chloroflexota bacterium | reverse complement strand
CCGAATGGCTGGCGAAGAAGCACGGCCGAAGGCTCCATCCACCCCAAGAGTACATCGATCGAGCCATCCTAGTGCTCTGGTTCCGGACGTGCTTGCTCGAGACAAACCGCTTGCTGGGCCGTCGCGACGGCGACGAGGACAAGCCCTTTTTCTCCGACGAAGGCTTATATTAACGCCGTTGTAGACTAGTGTCCTGAATCCTGGGTTCGTTGCATAATTCACGTCCATTGTTGCCGCGGCACCGTGGTTCGACAAGCTCACCACGAACGGGGAAATTGCCGCTCGTCCTGTCTTTCCTGAGTCCATCGGTTTGGAACTACCTGTCAGGCCTCGGGCCCGTCGTGGTGTTGCGGTGGGGGGACTATGGCCGGAAGGCCCAGTTTTTTGACCAGGTCGTTGAACTCTGCGACATCGGTGTCTGTGACCTTATTCAGCAGCTTGAGCTGACGGTCGATGCGGCCTGAGAGGTCGCGGAACACGTCGTAGGCCTGCTTCGTCGGTGCGTAGTCGCCGCTGGCCACCACTTTTGACAGCTCGGCCAGCTTTTTGTTGAGCCTGGCAGGCTGGTGAAGCCGGTCCCGGGCTCCCTGGTATTCCACCTGCAGCAGCTCTTTCTCTATGGCAGATAGGTTCTTCTGCAATGCGCCCGCGGCCTTTGAGACGTCATCGCTAGAGGGGCCGGCCCGCTGCACCCACTCGTCCACCTGTTTTCGCACACTGCGCAGCCCGTTGATAGCATCGTGGGTCTCCGATAGCTTGTCCCTGATTTTAATGAGCAGGTCGAACTGAGCCTCGAACTCCTTCTGGCCGATGGCGGAGCGGAGGTCCTTGACGATCTGGAAGTCCTCCGTTTTGACCTCTCCATCCACCGTCAGCCGCACCTGGAAGGTCCCCGGCGGGGCCAGGGGCCCCAGCTCCAGGTCCTCCTCTGTCGTTTTGTCCCCCGGTACCGTCCGAGCAGGTGGATAGTGCATGTTCCACACGAAACGATTCATCCCTGCCTCGGCTGTTACCTTTCGGGTCTCCTCCTCGGCCCCGCTGCTAAAGCTGGTGATGACCCCGCCCCGATGGTCCATGATCTCCAGGGTCAGCCCGCCCTCGGGCTTCTCCTTCAGATAGTATGTGATTACCACACCCTCGGGAGGGTTCTGGCCTGCGTCAAGGAAGATGCGACGCGATTCGCCCCCCGGCATAGGGCGCTCATAGAAGGTAGCGGCGGTCTCCAGGCCGACCCGGTATTTCTTGCCCAGGACCTCCTTCTTATCGGAGGCGGACTTTCCCGCGGTGTCCCTGGGACCGAGCATCCGGTGGGTGGGCCTGGGTTTGAACAGATGAGTCCTGCCCAGGTCCACCTGTTCCGGCATCTGGTGTAGAAGGGTCAGGTCATCCATGATCCAGAAAGAGCGGCCGTGGGTGGCCGCTACCAGGTCGCCATCCTTGATGGCCAGGTCGTACACCGGGACCCGGGGCAGGTTGGCCTGGATAGGCTGCCACGAGGCCCCGTCGTCGAAAGAGGCATATATCCCGGTCTCTGTACCGGAGTAGAGAAGCCCCGGCCTGACCGGGTCCTCCCGGACCACCCGGATGAAGTCGGTTTCGGGGATGCCGCCGGTGATCTTCGTCCAGGTAGCGCCATAGTCCGGGGTTTTATAAATCAGAGGTATCGTGTCATCTGAACGGTAGCGGGTAGCCGCCATGTAGGCCACGGCCGGGTTATGGGGCGAGGGCTCGATGTTGCAGATGAGGCACCACTCGGGCAGCTCTTTTGGGGTGATGTCTTCCCAGGACAGGCCCCCGTCCCGAGAGATGTGAACAAGGCCGTCGTCTGAGCCGGCCCACAAGACCCCCTTCTCGTGGGGCGACTCGGCGAAGGCGAAGACGGTCCCATACACCTCGGCGCCGGAGGTGTCTCGGGTTATGGGGCCTCCGGAGGGCCCCTGCTTGGAGAGGTCGTTTCGGGTAAGGTCGGGGCTGATGGCCTCCCAGCTGCTCCCCTGGTCCGTCGACCGGAAAACTACGTTGCCCGCCACGTAGAGCACGTCGGGGTCGTGGGGCGAGAAGAGGATTGGATAGGTCCACTGGAACCGGTATTTCATGTCCCTGGCGCCCCATCCGGTGTAAAGCTCGGGCCACACGGTCACGATCCTGGTCTGGCCCGTGCTATGGTCGTACCGGAGCAGGTTGCCGCCGCCTCCGGAAGAGCTGCCGACGGCCCCGGCGAACACGATGTTGGGGTCCCGGGGGTGGATGGCGATGTGGCCGCTCTCCGCCGTGCCGACGGTGTAGCAGTCGCCCCAGGGGATGACGCCTTTACGATTTCGAGAGGGAACGCTTATGGCCGAGTTGTCCTGCTGGGTACCGTATACCCGGTAGGGGAACTGGTTATCGGCAGCGACGTGATAGAACTGGGCGGTGAGCTGGTTATAGATGGTGGACCAGGACTCGCCGCCGTTGAAGGAGACGCTGGCCCCGCCGTCGTTCCCCTCGATCATGCGGCGGGGGTCGACGGGGTCGATCCACAGGTCGTGGTTATCGTCGTGGGTGGTGCTCACCTCGGTGAAGGTCCTGCCACCATCCACCGACCTCCAGCATTTATAGTTTAGAATCCACACGGTATCCGGGTCCCGGGGATCGGCGAAAACGTGCTGGTAGTACCAGGGCCGCCCCTGGAGGTCCCGGTTGTCGCTCATCAGCTCCCAGGTGGCGCCGCCATCGTCGGACCTGAAAAGCCCACAGTCCTCTGCCTCGATGGTGGCCCAGACCCGACCAGACCTGGCCGGTGAGACGGCTACGCCGATCCGGCCCTTGAGTCCCCCGGGCAGCCCGGGGTTGTGAGTGATCTCCTCCCAGGTGTCCCCACCGTCCTCCGACCTGAAGATGCCGCTGTCGTGCCCGCCGCTCACCAGGCTCCAGGGGGTACGCTGGGCCTCCCAAAGGGCGGCGTACAGCACCCTCGGATTGGACGGGTCGAGGGAGAGGTCGATGGCCCCCGCCCTTTCGCTTCGGAATAGGACCTGCTCCCAGCTCCGGCCACCGTCCCCAGACCTGAACACACCACGCTGGTCATTTGGCCCGAAGGCATGGCCCAGGGCCGCCACGTACACCAGGTCCGGGTCTTTGGGGTCGATTCGTATCCTGGCTATGTGCCTTGTGTCTTCGAGACCCGCATGGACCCAGGTCTTGCCCCTGTCCGTCGACCTGTAGACCCCGTCCCCGTGGGAAACGTCGCCGCGAATGCAAGACTCCCCCATGCCCGCATAGACGACGTTCGGGTCGGCCTCGGAAACTGCGATGGCACCCACCGAGGCGGTTTTGAAGAATCCGTCGGAGACGTTTTCCCAGTAGGTGCCGCCATCGGTGGACTTCCAAACGCCCCCGGCGCACGCCCCGAAGTAGAAAGCCATCGGGTCCGACGGGTCTCCGGCCACGGCTACGACCCGTCCTCCCCTGGGTGGCCCGATGCAGCGCCACTCCAACGTTTTTAGCAGCGCCGGGTCTACTGTCATAGCAAGGACCTCCCGACCATCCTAAACGGACAGCCTCTGGCCCGATTCGGGGCCTTCCCCTACTACACCATACCGACGCGCTTCATTATCGCTGGGAAATCCTCTGCGTTCACTACCGGCCAGACCTCGGGATAGCTCTTAGCGACGACCCACGAGGCATGCAGTGCCTCGAAGAAAGAGTCCTCGTTGGGCGCATCCAGCACGACGGTCACGCGACGTCTGGTCAGGGAGAAGTACATGCCGACTGGGTTGTGGGCCTGCCACTTTCCCATAAACTCCTGTATCCTCTCCGGATGTGCCTCTAGATCAGCACCCGTCTCCGGGTCGAGGTCTATCTGGACGATGTATCTCATGGATTCCTCCTTCGGCAGTTAAACGGAATCGACTTATCCTCAATGTCGACCTGGGGCAGAACAGGAAGATGAATCAAGAAAAGTCCTGTGGACGGCCAGGCCCCGGGCGCAGCCCACGGATGCAGGAGACGCGGGCCGGAGGCCTTTGCTCCCCATCACGAGGACGCGGGGGTTAGGCCTGACCTCTGAGCTCTCAGCGCCCTGTAAAGACGCCGCAGGAGAGCGACCATCCCATCGGCCACGAACCAGGTAGCCAGGAAAGCTAGCGTCTCCAGGGTGAAGCTGTGAAATTTGTAGAACAGCTCCGCAATCAAGAGGGATGCCCCGAAGGTGGGGGCCTGTTCTACCAGCAGGGACCGGAAGGGAATGGACCTGATGAGTGTGTACATTGGCAACCCGCTCTACAATGGAGTTTTACACCTACGTTTCCTGGCAGGGAGGATAGCATCCTCCTGCTGCCTGGTCAATGCGAGACCTGGGAGAGTGGTTAA
>JADFJI010000225.1 GCA_022566235.1 Chloroflexota bacterium | reverse complement strand
CCGCCAGTCGACCCCCGGCTGGCACACTACCGCACCCAGCAATTGGATGGCATGGTAACTGACCAGGTACTCCAGCCAGTTGGGGAGCTGCAGCACCACAACATCCCCGGGGCGTAGGCCCATCTCCCACAGGTGCAGCGCCAGCCGGCGGCTCAAGCGGTACAGCTCGGCCCATGTAACGCGCCGTTGCCCGTCTATTACGGCGATGGCATCGGGGCGCTGCTGCGCCTGGGCCTCCAGCAGGTCGCCCAGCACCTCGTCACGCCAGTAGCCCGCCGCCTGGCACGCGGCGGTGCGCTCCTGAGTCAACCTGCCGGGGATGGGCTCAACCGCCATACCAATCCTCCATGTTGTTTAATGGCCTGTTGTTTACGGGCCTGTGCTTACAGCCGTTTTATCGACTCGACCAACTGCTGGACCTGGCCATCTGAAAGGCCCTGGAACCACTCCTCGTCCAGCTGGATGCGATCGGCGTAGCTGCCGAACCGTTCCTTCAGCTTCGCGGGCAGGTCCTGGGGCTTACCGATGACGGCGTACTGCTCCAGCATCTCGTCGGTGACCAGGGTGCCCATCTCATCCCATGCGCCCTTCCGGGACAGCTCTATGAGCTTCGGCAACAACTCGCTCCAGCCGTGGACTTCCAGAAGCTTCTTGTAGTCGGGAGTGGTAGCATACAGACCGATCCGCTGGCGCAGGCCCTCTCTGATATGCTCCAGGTCCGCCTCAGTAATCCCGCACCCGATGAACCCGCTGCTACACAGATCCAAGTCTTTCAGGCTGCGCCCGCTGCGTTTCGCTCCCACCTCCAGATTGGGCAGCATCACCTCTTGCATCCACTTATGGGTCACCGGGTCTCCGGGCACGTGGCCGTCGAACAGCTCCCCCGTGAGACGGCACATGTACTTGTTGATGGCGGCCAGATAGAGGGGAATTTTCGGCTTTTCGATGGGGCCGGGGTTGTAGTAGGGGATCATCAGGTTGAAGTTATAGTACTGGCCGCTGTACTCCAGCGGGCCGCCCTCTTGCCAGCAGCGCCAGATGGCGCGCATGGATTCGACGTACTCCCGCATCCGGGGCACGGGCGGAAAGAACTCGGTGTTCCATCTGCGTAGGAGATGGGACTTGATCTGGCTGCCCAGCCCCAGCTGGAATCGTCCATTCGAGAGGGACTGGATAGCCCAAGCATCGTAGGCGGTGGCCATGGGGCTGCGGGGAAAGACCACCATGACCGCCGTCAAGATACTCAGCCGAGTGGAATTGAGGGCAGCCGCCACCGCCGACAGGGTAGGAGGGATAGTCACCTCCAGCAAGCTGACTCCATCGTAGCCCAGGGCCTCCGCTCGCCGTACTGCGGCGGGAAACTCCTCCAGCCGATGGCACCGAATGACAGTGTACACACGCATTAGAAGGCTCCGTTACCCTTGCTCCGGCTTGAACTATTCATCCCGCCGTCCGCCGACAAATCCTGCGGTAGAGTACTTTCGGCAGGGGCTGCTGTCAACCAAAATGGGTTGAGAGTGTTTAATAACGGTTTCGACCATCCCCCTTTCCCCCTTCCCTTCGATAGACTCAGGACAGGCCTGGCCAGGAAGGGGGAAGAAATTAGGTTTGGTCCCGACTCGTCCCGACACTCGGGACGAGTCGGGGCTAGTTTCGGTAGAAGGGCATGATGCTGTCTGCAATCTCTCTCATCATCCCTTTCTTATCGATGATGCTGAACAGCACCGTCGAAATGTTGTTCACCCCCAGGGGCAGCAGCTTATCGATCTGCTCGCGGATATCCTCCGGAGTGCCCGTCAAAAGGAAGGTATCGATGACCCGCTGGGTGACGACTTTAGCGTGGGGCGCGTCCCTGACGTTGTGCTGATACGGGTCGTAAGCATCGTAGACCGCTTTTATCTCCTCCAGGATTCCAGGCTGGGCCGCCTCCATCCGATTGCGAAGGTCAGCCACCTCCGGCGTATCCCTTCGCAGCAAGGAGCGCCATGCGTCGCAGGCCATCATCGCTGCGGAGGCTGCTACATTTGGCCGGGCCTCTTCTTTCGACGAGGCGATATAGATCATAGTCCTGGCCCAGAAGTCGAGGGTTGAAACCTCGCGCCCTGCCCTTTGAGCTCCTTTCTCCACCTGCTCTATGTTCCACTTCATAATCTCGGGATGGATACCGATCAATATAACTCCGTCCCCCAGTTCTCCTGCCATCTGGAGAGACCTGGGCCCCAACGATGCGATGTAGACCGGCACCTGGTTTCTGCTCCACTCGGAGTGCATCTTGGCGCCCCGATACTCTACCTCTCTCCCTGCGGTGTAGCCTTTGAAGAACTCGATGACCGACCGGAACTCGGCCATAGGCCTGGCCTTCATAGCCATGGTCGTCATGGCGGTAAATCCCGCCCCGATTCCCAAAAATGCCCTTCCCCCCGAAAGCTCGTGGATGGTGGCCGTGGCGCTGGCGGTAACTGATGGATGGCGGGTATACGGGTTAGTGACACCGTGCCCTATGTGGATGCGATTGGTGCTCAGCGCTGCCATAGTCATCATCACGTACACGTCCCGGCACAGGTTCTGGGAGTCTTCGAGGGTCACATGGGAAAACCCAGATTCTTCTGCCACCCGGGCATGGTCTGCCACGTCGCCGAATCTCAGGTTCCGACCCATGCCCACGCTGAAATCCATATGCATCGAATGGCCTCCTTGCCTAATGCCAATTTCTACTAAGAAAACATTAATAGATCAGCAAAATGAAGCAGGGGCTACCCTACTTGCGTCTCACTATCGTGTCAACATCGCCGCGTTAATCGCTGCGCGACAACCAGAATATCTATCGAACGGCCTTGGGGGGCGAATACACCTCTGGCTTGTGAATTGGAACTGGGGCCTAGAGACACGGGTCCTATTTGAAAAGGCCATATCCATAACCTATAATCAGCCGGAAGGTGTGATGAAGTGCTAAAAACCCGCGATTGCGGAGACCTCGGTATCGAGGATCTGGGGCGTGACGTGGTCCTGGCAGGTTGGGTACACCGACGCAGGGACCACGGCAGCCTCATATTTATAGACCTGAGAGACAGCTCTGGCCTGGTCCAGGTGGTCCTGAACCCTTCGGAGTCGAGTGAGGCCCACAGCATTGGGGCTGAGTTTCGCAACGAGTGGGTGGTGAGGGTCTGGGGAAAGGTGTCCAGGCGGCCCGAGGGCACCGAGAACCGGGACATGGCCACGGGCGATATCGAGGTGACAGTCCACAAGGTGGAGGTGCTCAACCCGTCTAAAACGCCTCCGTTCTATATCAATGAGGAGGTGGAGGTGGACGAGGCCCTCAGGCTCAAGTATCGGTATCTCGACCTGAGAAGGGCCAGGCTTCAGCGGAACCTGGCCCTCAGGCACCGGGTGGTCAAGTACATACGGGACTATCTGGACGCCAAGGGGTTCATCGAGATCGAGACCCCTATTCTTATAAAGAGCACTCCCGAGGGGGCCCGGGACTATCTGGTGCCCAGCAGGGTCCATCCAGGATCCTTCTACGCGCTGCCCCAGTCGCCACAGCAGCTTAAGCAGTTGCTGATGGTGGCGGGCTTCGAGAAGTACTTCCAAATAGCCAGATGCTTCCGGGACGAGGACCTGCGGGCCGACCGGCAGCCGGAGTTCACCCAGCTCGACCTGGAGATGAGCTTTGTTGACGAGGACGACGTGCTCGACCTGACAGAGGGGTTGTTCATCGGCCTGGTGGAGGCGGTGACGCCGTCCAAACAGATAATCAAGCCGTTCCCGCGCCTCACATACGCGGAGGTGATGGATAGATACGGTACGGACAAGCCGGATCTGCGGTTCGGCCTCGAGCTGCAGGACCTGTCGGACCTGGCCAAGTGGTCGGGGTTCAAGGTCTTCAGCTCGGCGATAGAGGAAGGCGGCGTGGTCAAGGGGATGCGGGTTCCGGGATGCGGTGGCTATACCCGCAAGCAGCTTGACGACCTCACGGAACTCGCAAAGGCCCGGGGAGCCCGGGGGCTGGTCACCCTGGCCCTGGAGGGCGCGGCCAACGGGGCCGAGGAGTTCACTCCCGACAACGTGCGGGGCATCGCCTCTCGGCACCTGAGCGGGGAGCAATTGAATGAGCTGATTGCCAGGATGGAGGGCCAGAAGGGAGACCTGCTCCTGCTGGTGGCCGGGCCCCGGAAGATAGTCAACGCCGCCCTGGCCGCGCTGCGCAACGAGATGGGCTCGAGGCTGGGACTGTGCGACCCCAATCTCCTGTCCTTTCTATTCGTCGTCGATTTCCCTCTGGTGGAATGGGGCGAGGAGACCGGGAGATGGGAGCCTACCCACCACCCGTTCACCTCTCCCAAAGAGGACGACATACCCA
>JADFJI010000224.1 GCA_022566235.1 Chloroflexota bacterium | reverse complement strand
AACGAGTACCCCGAGAACATCCAACAGTTTTGGAACAGGGATGACCTGAGCACCAGCGCCAAGAAGGCTATTCTGGCCGACAACACAAAGAGGATGTACGGGGTAAAAGAGGTTGCCTAGCACCTGGCAGCCGAAATCAGGCTAGCCTTCGGTCGAGTCTCATCGGGAGTCCGTTCTTCCCGCTTGGGAAGGATCGAAGGGAAGCGGTATGGTCGGTGGGTGGAAGATCACCAGCGCGCCCCATATGCGGGACAGACATTATGCCCCGGTTTTCCGCATTCAGGGGCCAAGATGCTGGGCCAGGTTTGAAATCATCCGTGAGAAGGATGCCTTAGCTACGAACCCCGCGCGGCCCGCCCTGGGTTGGAACGCCTCCATCCCCGGTGTCCATAGGAGCCTGGTGGGGAGGAAGCCTGCCGCCGTTGGGCCGACCCGATACCGTAGCCCTTAGCTGCTCTATTCCACGCCTGGTGTCGCTGGCTACCCGGGCCTTATCGTGATTCAGAAGCCGTTGGTTGAACAGCCAGTAGGTGAACTCTTTGCGCTCGGGGGCCTGTAATGCGTCGCTGCCGTCGTATCCTTTTTCCTTGAGGAACGCCCCTAGCAGCTCCCGCTGTGAACTGCCGTATATCCGGCTGTAGGCCTCCTGGCTTACGTGCCGCTTTCGGGTGAGGCCGGCGGCCACCCGCTCCTTCTGAATTGCCTCCTCCACAGCCTTCACCAGCGCACTTTCAACGTCCACCCCGTACCAGTAGTTTAGCAGTGCGCTGTACTTGGAGCCGCCCACCAGCCGCTTGAATTCCCCTGTAGGCAGGTCTATTGGGACCTCCGACCTTTGGAGAAGCGCCTCCTCCTCATTATGAGGGACCAGGCCGTCGACGCTATCGCACAGGCGCCCGGCCAGGACCAGCCAGTCGAAAGCCTCGCCGGCGATGACATAATGGTACTGTCGCCCCTTGTACACCTCCTCAGGCGCGGTCCAAAGACCTATGGCCTCCAGCAAGGCTATATACCAGTGCTGGCCCGATTCTATGCACTCCCTAAAGTGCTCTACAGCCCTTTTGGCAGCGTCCATCCCCTCAGGGGACATCCCCGAGTCCTTCGTTGGCATCCCGTCTGGCCTCCTTGCCCTATCCACCTTGGCTTTCACTCCATCAGCTACCATCGAGCCTAACCATGGGCCCCGACTGCACTTCGGCTCCCCAGGGCCGCTCTCAGCTCTTCAAGGGTCAGGGTATTTAATATGTGGCCCTTCTCGCACCACCCCCGGCGGGCCACCGCAACCCCCAGGCGCAGATTATCGAACTGCTCAGTGGCATGGGCATCGGAATCGATCACCAGGGCCACCCCCATCTCCCGAGCCCTGTAGATGTAGCTGTCCTTCAAGTCGAGCCTTCCGGGTTGGGCGTCGATCTCCAAGACCGTTCCAGTCTCCAGGGCCGCCCTGAATATAGCTTCGATATCTATCTCAACCGGGACCCTCTCCCCTAGTATACGACATGTGGGATGGCCTATTATGTCAACGTGTGGATTGCCCATCGCCTTTATCACCCGGGCGGTCATCACTTCCTTCGACTGGCTCATGGCCGAGTGCACCGACCCGATCACCACGTCCAGCTTCTCCAGTAGCTCGTCCGAGTAGTCCATGGTGCCGTCGGCCCGGATATCCACCTCCGACCCGGTCAACAGCTCAATGCCATCGATTCTGCCGTTAAGCTCTCTGATCCGGTCGATATGCTCCAGCAACCGCTGGTCGCTGAGGCCGTTAGCTATCCCCCGCCCCGAGGAGTGGTCCGTTATGGCCAGGTACTCCAGGCCCGCGGCCCTGGCCGCCAGGACCATCTCTTCCAGGGTGTCCCGGCCATCGCTCTCCGATGTGTGAGAGTGGAGGTCGCCCCTCAGGTCCGATACCTCCACCAGGTGGGGAATAGCGCCTTTCGCGGCCTGCTCTATCTCGCGCTGGCCTTCCCTGAGTTCCGGCGGGATGAACTGAAGCCCCAGCCTCTGGTACATCGCCTCCTCGGTGGCGAACCGCTCCACCCGGCCCGTCTCCAGGTCGGTGATGCCGTATTCGTTGATGCTCAGGCCCCGGCGTCTGGCTCGCTCTCGCAACATGACGTTATGCTGCTGGCTGCCGGTGAAGTACTGGATCAGAGAGCCGTACACCTCCTCTTCCACGATCCTAAGGTCCACCTGCAGCCCGTTCTTGACCAGGACGCTCACCTTCTTGGGCCCGTGTACCAGGACCTCGGTGACCTGGGGCAACCTCGCCAGGGCACTCAAAACCATCTCCGGGTCCTCCGCCGTGCCCATAAGATCGATATCCCCAACGGTCTCCCGGTACCTGCGAAGGCTGCCCGCAGGCTCCAGCCGGTGCAGCCCTGGGACATCATGTAGGGCCCCGACGATCTCTTCCACCACACCCAGGGCCCTGCCGATGGGGATACGCCGGTCCTTGGTCTTCAGCGTCTGCAGATGGTGGAGGATATTAGCCGCCGCCTTCTCGCCCAGGCCCGGCAGGCCGGCCACCGCTCCCTCCTTCAACGCCGCCTCCAAACCATTCAAGTCGTTGACCCCCAGCTCCTTGCTTATCTTGTACGCGGTCTTGGGCCCCACTCCCGGCACGTCTTTCAGGGCGATCACCCCATCCGGAAACTCGGCCTTCAGCTTCTCGTAGTATTCCAGCCCTCCGGTGGAGAGCAGCTCCTGAATCTTCTTGTTTATGGCCGGCCCGACGCTGGGGACATTGCTCAACCCGGCCTCCCCCTCCTCCTTGAATATCTGGGCCAGCTCCATGGGGTAGTGCTCGATGGTCCGGGCCGCCTTACTATAGGCCCGGATCTTGAAGATTATCTCTCCCTTCAGGCCCAGCAGGTCACCTATGTTGTTAAAGACCTGTGCTATCTCTTCGTTGTTCATACTCTACCTGAGCTGACTGGTCAGTCTTCCGCTACTCTGCGATCATTGAGGAATGGGCCCTGACGCTACCCCCTCCTCCCGCGCCACCGCCAGCCAGCCCTCTACACCCCGTGGCACTTCTTATACTTCTTGCCGCTGCCGCAGGGACACGGATCGTTGCGGCCCACCTTGCCCGCCAGCACCTTCTCCCTGGCCCGGCCCCTGTCCTTATTCTCCTTACTCTCCGATACCACCCTGGAGGACTCCGCGGCTATCCGGGCCTCGGGGCCCTTGCCCCGGCCATCGATCGGTTGCTGACCGTTGCCTTTCTTCTCCAGGCTGACGTGGAATATGGTCCGTACGATGCCATTGCGGATTCGGGTGGTGAGCTCCTCGTACATCTCGTGGCTCTGTCTCTTGTAGACAACCAGGGGGTCCCTCTGGCCAAAGGCCTCCAGACCTATACTTTGGCGCATGTTCTCCATTGCCGTCAGGTGGTCTACCCAGTGGGTGTCTATAGTGCGGAGCATGACGAACCTTTCGATGGACCGCATGTTCTGCTCACCCAGCTTCTCCTCCTGGGCCTTGTATAGAGTCTCCGCGTGCCGCAACAGGAGGTCCTCGACCTCGCTGCGATGCATCTGGGCCAGCCGCTCCTCGTTCATGTCCGAGGGCAGGGAAAACAGCACCCGGATGGCGGAGAGCAGGCCCTCCAGGTCCCATTCATCGCCGTGGTCATCCTGAAGATAGGAGTACACCGCCTCCGATATCACCCCTTCTATCATCTCCTGGATGTTGGCCTTGATGTCGGAGCCTTCCAGTATCTTTCGCCGCTGGGTATAGATCACGTCCCGGTGGTTGTTTGTGACATCGTCATATTCGACAAGCCGTTTCCGGGTATCGAAGTTGAAGCCCTCCACCTTTTTCTGAGCGCTCTCCACAGACTTGGAGATCCAGGAGTGTTCGATGGGAACATCGTCGGAGAGGCCGGCCCAGTTCATAATGGTCTTTATCCTGTCGCCGCCGAAGCGACGCATCAGGTCGTCCTCCACGGAGATATAGAACCTGGAGCTGCCCGGGTCGCCCTGCCTGCCGGCCCGTCCCCTAAGCTGGTTATCTATGCGTCGGGCCTCGTGGCGGTCGGTGCCGATGATGTGAAGCCCACCCAGCTCCACCACCTTTTTGTGCTCCTCTGCCCAGGCGTCGGGGTCCCGGCCCTCGGGATTGCCCCCCAGGATGATATCTGTGCCCCGACCCGCCATGTTGGTGGCTACCGTTATCGTGCCGATCCGGCCGGCCTGGGCCACGATCCCGGCCTCACGCTCGTGGTGCTTGGCGTTCAGGACCTGGTGGGTAACACCAGCCCTGGTCAGCATCTCGCTTAGCTGCTCCGACTTCTCTACCGATGTGGTGCCTGCGAGGACCGGCCTTCCCCGCTGTTGGAGGTCCTTCAGGTCCTTCACTAGCGCCTTGA
>JADFJI010000223.1 GCA_022566235.1 Chloroflexota bacterium | reverse complement strand
GCTTTCTGTAGGCGTTGGCGCTGCGATGGAATCCGGGGAAGGAGGCGATACCCTTCTCCATAAGCCTGTCTCTTAACCGGATGGCTTCCATCTCCTGGTTGATAGCGTAGATGGTGGTGAAATACGGCTTCTTGGACCGCTCATGGTGCTTGCCCAGGATATCCAGCAGATCATCTACGTATCCCTGGCCCAGGGACTCGCGCCTGTCCAGGAGGGAGGTGGTAAGCTCGGTCATGATGGCGTCTACCTTCGGGTCCCGCTCCAGGATATCCAGGATGCGGACCATAACGGTCAGGTCTGGAAGGTTGGAACTGATGTCCAGGGGGTTGCGGTAGCTGGCCCCGATTATGGTGAAGAAGCCGGCCAGCTCCTGGTAGCTGCTATCGCTGAGCAGCCCGATCTTCAGGCCCGCCCTGGCGTAGGCATCGGCCGAGGCTACCGATTGACCGCCGGTAAGGGCCATGATGCCCATGCGGTCGCCGGTGGAAGGCTTGATGTAAAGGAGGGCCTTCAAGACGTCTATCATCTCGTCCAGGCTGTCCACGCTTATAGCGCCACACTGCTTGATGAGAGAGTCCCAGACCGAGCTCTCGGTGGCAAGGGATGCGGTGTGAGAGGCTACGGCCCGGGCCCCTTCACCCGTCTGGCCGCCCTTCCATATAACCACCGGCTTCTCCCTGGTCACCTTCCTCAGGAGATCGAAGAAGCGCCGGCCGTCCTTGATCCCTTCGATGTACATGCCGATCATCTTGGTCTCGGAGTCCTGGGCCAGGTACTCCAGGTAGTCGGGAACATCGAGGACGATGGCGTTGCCGAAGCTGACCAGCTTACTGACCTTAACCCCGTGGGCCGCCCCCAGCAGGCTGAAGTACATGCTCTGGGTCCCGCTCTGGCCGATGAATCCCACGGGCCCGCCCTCGCCGGCATACTGCTGGGAGGTGAAACGGACACCGAGCCTGGGCACGAAGATACCCATGCAGTTGGGGCCCACCAGCATGAAATTAGCTTCCCGTGCCCGCCGGGCGAGCTGTTCCTGGAGGGAGATGCCCTCCTCTGTGGATGTCTCGGCAAAGCCGGAGGTAAAGAAGACGGCGCCACCCACCTTCTTCGCTATGCAGTCCTCCAGGATCATAGGCGCGATCTTTCGGGGAACGGACACGATGACGAAGTCGATGGGCTCGGGGATGTCCTGGAGGCTCTTGTAGTTCTTGATCCCCATGGCCTCGATGGCCGGGATCTCCCGCTCGTCCACCTGGACCGAGTAGAGGGGGCCCTGGAAGGTGCTCATGGCGTTGAGCCACATGTAACCCAACACCTTCTTATCGCCGACTACCGCTGCGCTTTTAGGGTTAAAGAGCCTATCGAAGGCGGCGATATCTACGGTCACTATCCGGTTTTCTCTTCGAGGATGATCCGGGCATCCACGGCGGTGAGTCCGTCCTGGTAGGCGAAGATGGGGTTAAGGTCTATCTCTTTGATCTCTTGATGGGCCTCGACGAACTCCGAGAGCTTGAGCAGGGTATCCTCCAGCTTCTCGACGCTGGCCGGCTCCTGGCCCCGATAGCCTTCTAATATCGGATAGCCCTTTATCTCGTGGATCATCTCCCGGGCGTCGCGACGGGTCAGGGGCACAATTCTGAATGACACGTCCTTCAGCACCTCAACCAGGATGCCGCCCAACCCGAACATCAACACGGGCCCGAACTGCGGGTCCTTGGACATGCCCATGATGACCTCGGTCCCGGAGCGGGCCATCCCCTGCACCGAGACTCCATCTATGGTTGCAGAGGGCTCCTTAGCTTTGACGGCTGCTATGATCTCATCGTAGGCAGCAGCCACTTCTTCTTGGGTTTTCAGCCCCAGCTTCACCCCGCCGATGTCGCTCTTGTGGACTATCTGAGCCGAGATGACCTTGAGCACCACTGGGAAGCCTATCTTCCCGGCCTGCTTGAGGGCCTCTTCCAGAGATCCGACCAGGTAGGCCTCTGTGGTGTCTATGCCGGCATCCCGCAGGACCTGCTTGGACTCGACCTCATTAAGGAATTGACGGCCCTCCTCCACTGCCTTGGCCAGGACACGGCTCTCGGTCATGGGGATTCTCCTTCTCGTGGCGCGTATCAGGGGAGAGAATAGCAACTGGCCTACGTCGTGTCAACGCAGGCCAGTTTTAGGAGGCCCTATCCTTCCTCCCAGGATTCTCTTGGTAAATCGGCTAACCGGAGGGTCTCCAAATACGGGTCTCAGGCTTGAAGACGCCCCAGGCGAACCAGAAATGGTTGGCGTGGACGACGGGCTCCAGAGTTTTACCCGCCATAGACCCCTCTACCGCTCGGCCCAGGATGTTCCACCTGGTACCCGTCTCGTTGTCGACGAAACCGTCGCCATCGGCCACGAAGGTCAGCTCCCGGCCATCCAAGACCCGGCGGTAGACCCCGGTGGCCCCAATATCTCTGGAGGAAGCGATTAAGTCGCGGTCCAGGGCTGAGGTGGTGCCCAGGGAGAAGAAGACGACTATGGGAACGCCTCCGACGGTATCATTGACTACCGGATGGTCCTCCAGCACCAGGAACG
The DNA here is from genome assembly GCA_022566235.1 of Chloroflexota bacterium. Classification (GTDB taxonomy): domain Bacteria; phylum Chloroflexota; class Dehalococcoidia; order Plut-88900; family Plut-88900; genus JACZVB01. The sequence continues at coordinate 1,830 of JADFJI010000223.1, read as the reverse complement.
GGTATGCGGCCGCCTCCCCATTTATCTCCACAGTGGCTACCCGCTCCATGGGTCGCAGGCGATCATCTTCAGGCCCCACGAAGAGGAAGGGGGACGAGTTGATGCTATCGTATCCGGTGTAGGGGTTTCGCCCATAGTTCCGGTTGAAGCCGGTCTCCCGGGACAGCACCTGCCCGTTGGGAAAGCCGGTCTTGAAATCCTGCCATGAGATGATGGAAGCGGCGATCTGAGTCAGCCTAACGCCGGTTAACTCTCCGGCGATGCCCTCGCCGCCGATCTGCTGCCACCAGGTCTCCGTCTGGCGGTCCCACATTACCAGATCGCTAAACCGCAGCATGCCAGTGGTGCCGAAGTCCAGGACCGTTCCGTCGACCGTTCTCTCGAAGACCAGTGCCGTGTTGCACAGGGGACAGAAGGTGACCACCACCGACACGCCCCCTACGGTGTCGTTGACTATCTCGTGCCAGGTCAATATCTGAAGGGGATAGGCCCTGGCATCCCCATTGATCTCGAAGAAGATTACAGGCTCCAGGTCTCCGATCCAGAAGGGAGCAGGGTCGACGGGAAGGAATTTAGGCTCATCGACTGGCGGAATCCCGTCCCTGATCTGGGCGACTAGAATGTCGTTGTAATCGACGCTGTGCTTGCTGAAATCGGTCCTCCATTTGAACCTCCCCAAGATATCCTTGAACCTTACTGCAGGGTCGAAGTCTGGCTCGGGCCCGGGGGTAAAGGAAGGCTCGGCTTGGGGCCCCGGGGTGGGCACTGGCCCGGTGGTACGATCAGGGATGGGGGTCGGTGACGGAGAAGCGGTGGACCCGGGGACGGGGGTCGGAGTGTCGACCTGCGCCGGCTCCGGTGTTGCCGTCGCATCAGAAGAGGAGATTGCTGCTGCACCCCCTCCACACGCCGCCCCGATCACGGCGACGACCAGGACCATTACCAACCACTTCCTCCCCTTAATCAGCTTCCACATCTTTCTTACCCCCCTTGCAACTCTAGCTGGTATGATACGTTTCCGTCTAGGTGTACCTGATGGCTTTTGTCATCTACATAATCTTAGATGCACCACCACGAGAGATGGATTTGTCACTTGTTGCATCCTGACATCCAGCAACGGGGTCAGGGGAAGGGGGCGTAACGTGCTGATTGCAAAGTCGGCAGCACTGTTCTTTGTAGCGGGCCTAGCCGAGATAGGCGGGGGCTACCTTATCTGGATATGGCTTCGTCGCTCCGAACCCCTGCTTATAGGGATACTGGGAGGGATGATCCTGTTCTTGTACGGCATGATCCCCACCTTCCAGCCCGCCCACTTCGGCAGGGTCTACGCCGCCTATGGAGGTGTCTTCGTCGTCATGGCGATCCTGTGGGGATGGCTGATAGATGGCCACCGCCCAGACCTTTACGAGGTGGTGGGTGGCCTGATAGTGGTGGCAGGGGTGGGGGTCATCTTCTACTGGCCCCGGGGATGAGCTCTTGCGGCCCAAGGATACTATTCAGATTTTCCGTATAAGCAGGGAGCCGATACGAAATCACAGGCAGGGGAATGGAGCAATCCGCAGGTCACCTTAAGACCCGAAGCCCAGGAGCCAGGCCCTTTTCTATGAGAGATGAGAAAGGCCCCCGTTTGACGGGGGCCTTTGCCATTCGGCCTTCTAATACAAGAGCTTAGTTGGCGTTGATCGCCTTCAGGGCCTTCTCCCTGATCCCCTCGAAGGTGTCGAATCCCAGCTTACGCGCAACGATGACACCGTTCTTGTCCAGATAATAGGTGGTCGGCATGGCCAGGACTTCATATGCCTTGACCACCTCATCGTCGTTGGGGAAGTA